>JBKHVM010000041.1:0-22421 GCA_046570065.1 Bdellovibrionia bacterium | reverse complement strand
CCGCATAGCCAAAAACCGTAGAAACAAAATCATATACATTTTGAATTTAAAAAATCCCGAATGGGGATGGGCCCCTTTCCGGGCAGTTTTCATCGTTTTTAACCGCAAGAAGGATGTATATGGAGAAAATTTTAGATGCAATTTTAGGATTCATTGAGGTTGCGATCGTCACCGGAGTTTTAGGCTTTGGCGGAGTTAAAAGCTTCCAAATCCTACACGATCAAGTTCGCAAAGAAGCAATTAAAGCCCTCAAGAGACCTACCCCTTCGCTATCTCATTTTTCAAAACAGCTTACAGCGCCCGTCCGCTAACCCAGAACATACGCCCTTCCCATACTGGAAAGGGCGTATGTTCTTTAACCATTGCCAGTGTATTCTGGAAAATCTCACCTATTGCTCATCGAGCAATTATCCCCTCGACGCCATAAGATTCCCTCAGAGATCTTTTAATAGTTCTGATGGCGTTTTCCCTAGAACCGAACAAACACTCAGTAAAGTAGTAAACGCAATATTCTTATCGCCATTTTCTACAGCCTGCCAGTGTTGATAAAAAGGATAACCCCTATCTTCAACCCCATATAAAGTTAATTTCTGCTTTTCACGTTCAGACCGAATGATTTGCCCAAGCTTCTTAAGCTTTTTTCGCTCTTCAGTTGATAGAGTGTTTTTGCTTCGAGTAATAAAGACATCCTTTTCAAAAGATTTACATACGTCCGATTGTATTTTGCTGAAAACTCGTTTACTTGAATACAATCGGACGTATGTAATGAATGCTCTTGGAGGAGTATTGGGAGAACGGGAAATGCCAAAACCAACTAAACCGAAATCACATAATAAGAGTCTGCCAGCAAAGCTTAGAAAGCTTGAAAATAGTGATGCTCTACAAGGTCTTGAAAGCGCTCTTACCTACAGTCTTATTTTGTATATTCTTGCTCACTCAAGAGTACCGATGTCATCTCTCTTAAAAGGACTAGGCCGAATAGAATCAAATGCCGCCGAGGTCATATCGACTGTTCTTACCGATAAGATGAACAACACAATTTCCGTAAAACAGATTAATGGATTCCTTAGAGGATCAGTGTCTATGATCCTGATGTTAGGTTCCTTACGACCAAAACCGACACCAAAGAGAAATGTTCCTAAATACAAAGATCGAGGAGTACCTTCCCATACCTCTGAAAAGCGCCGTTAAGCCTGATTGGCAAATCTCATCCATATAATTTTTTCAAACCTTTTCACTTTTGGAAAAAACGAAACTTTCTGATTCATTTCAACAAGATGAAGCAAGTCACTCGATTTTCATTTTCACTTTGGTGAAAAATTGGCTCCGATATTCAAGAAGCCTGCCGGACAGATTTAAGACTAAATTTCCTATAGTAATCATAGCCTTAGCGCCTAAAATGCTAAATTAATTTTTGTTGGCCCATGCCTTGCTTTTATGAATGCCGACTTGTGGGGGTAACTCAAGTGGGGCATCGGATTTTAGCTGTAGATGATGATTCATTGGCTTTAGCTACGTTGGCTGAAAAGCTAAAACCATTTTCGCAATTTCAATTAGAAACAGCGATGGATGGCAATGAGGCGATTTCAAAAGTGAAGTCGCAGCCCTTCGCCTATTCCGTTATTTTCCTTGATTATGCAATGCCGGGCATCTCTGGTTCTCAAACCGTTGTTGAACTTCTTAAGATCAATCCCAAGCTCATTATCGCTATGAACTCTGGGCATGATGCTAAGGACACAATCATTGAGTGTATCAGAGCCGGAGCTGTAGATTTTGTTTTGAAAGATGAATCAACGGAGACGCTTGTCAGAAAGTTGAATTCTCTTTGTGCTAAATTTGATGAAACGGCTCGAATTCTGGAAGACTCGCCGAGAACTTCAAATGAAGAGAAAATCAATTCCATTGGTATGATTGGAAAATCCAAATCTTTTGCCGATGTGGCAACGATTGTAAGCAAAGCTGCTCAAGAAGAGTGTGGAGTTCTGATCCAAGGAGAAACCGGAACTGGGAAAGAACTTGTTGCCAAGGCGGTGCATTCACTTTCACCGCGAAGAAGTCGAAGTTTTGTTGCTATTAACATCAATTCGATTCCTGAAACGCTCATTGAGTCTGAGCTTTTCGGCCATGTGAAAGGTGCTTTCACTGGGGCCACGGATAACAAAATCGGAAAGTTTAAACTTGCCGATGGCGGGACACTCTTTCTTGATGAAATCGGAGACTTAAGGCTTGATCTTCAGGTGAAGCTCTTAAGGGTTCTTCAAGAAGGCGAATTTTATCAAGTTGGCTCTAATAAAGTTGAGAAAGTAAATGTCCGTATCATTGCAGCCACTCACGTCAACCTATTGGAAGCCATTAAGCTCGGAAGGTTCAGGCAAGATCTCTATTACAGATTGAATATTCTCAACATTCAGATTCCATCACTGCGGGAAAGGCCCGAGGATATCAGACCGCTGGTTCTTCATTTTCAGAAAAAATACCGCGCTACGGATAAGGTGTTTCTAATGAGAACCATAAAACGGATGGAAAAATATAATTGGCCTGGAAATATCCGTGAGCTTGAAAATGAAGTCCAGAAATTGGCCTTGGTCGGCGAACAAGCCATTAGCGATATTCATTTAGACAGTAAGTTCTTTCAAGCAGAAAACTTGATGTCTCGTGAAGGAGAAATCCAAAATTTCGAAGAACTTGAAATGCTCCGAGACCGTATGGAAAAAGAACTGATCGAAAAAGCTTTCAAAAGATTTAAAAAACTCACCGATGCCGCCGCGTCTTTGAATGTGGCAATTTCAACATTACATAAAAAAATGAAAAGATTAAATTTAACCCTGGAGGATTTAACATGAAAAATAACTTACGAGCGCTAATTGCTGTGTCAATGAGTCTCATAGGAGCCAAAGTAAAAGCTGAGGTTCGAGCGATTGATCTAAATGTTGCCGAAACTCTGACACGACGGTATTCATCAGAAACATTAGGTCGGATTTCACAAAGAGGCGTGATTTTCCTGATTGATAACGATGAAAAAGTCTATCTTCACGCCACCAGAGCAAAACAAATTTTGGCAGACCAAACGCTGATCGAACAAGATCCTTCAACGGTTGATCTTTTAAAAGACATGCTGAAAGGTTCTGTTAAGGTGGATCAAAAATCCATAAAAGATATTGTTTTAAGTACACAAGATTATCAGGTAAAAAAGATTGAAAAGTAACAATGAAACTTCTTTGGATATTTCTACTACTGATGGGTTCATCAGCATGGGCGGAGTCTAAAATCATGTATCAATATGTAATTACTGAAACCGGCAAGCCAACTTCGATTGATCCATTGGATGCCGATCAGACACAAAACTTGCCACTGGCCCGCATGATTTACACGACTCCGCTTGAAATCACGGCTGAGAACACGCTTGCAAGCCTTGTTCTTGAATCTTTCAAGTACGATTCAAAAGAGATGCGCATTCATTGGGTCGTCAGAAGCGGTCTTAAGTTTAATGACGGAAGTGATTTGAAAACTGAAGATGTCGCATTTGCTGTAGCTCGTATGGCTTTTACTCGCCCCCAGTTTCCTGTCATTGAAGATATTGCGGGCCTTCAAAACTGGTTAAAAGAAAAGGTTCCTCTTAAGGGTTTACCGAAAGGAATCAAAGTCCAAGGGAATAAAATTGAAATTAAGCTCACCAAAGCTCATCAGCATCCGCTTTTTAGATTTTGCTTGGAGTTATTCTCAATTATTCCTAAAAAATGTGTAAATCCGGAAACTAATAAAATCACCTGCGAGAAACTTCCTGGAAGTGGTTACTACCTTCAGACAAAAGAAGATAAAGACTCAATTAATTTTAATAGAAGCCTGCAAAAGAGCGCGCACTTTTCTGGACCTGAAAATATTGAATTTAAATATGTTCCAGCGGTTGATCTTGCAAAGAGACTTTCAGAGTTATCAGATACTTCTATTATCGCAGGCAACGAGGGGCTTTTTGTCTTGAATGATCTTCAAGTCGTTAAAGATAAAATGAAGATACAAAATCTTCCGGCTTCACGTTTTCAAGTCTTACAGATTAATCCAGGCGTAGGACCATTTAAAGACAGGCTTTGTCGTCTCGTGTTTGCTGAGAAATTCAGGCAAGCATTTGCGAAAGTCTCAAGTGGCATTATTCGAGCTGAATCCAGCATTTTTGTCTCAATTGTTCCAGGATTTATGACTAGCAAAGAGCTAAGTGATGGCTCAAAACTAAGCCCTGACCAAGTAAAAAAATGCGAAGAAGAACTTAGAAAGAGTACGTTTCAGTGGGCGTATGTTGAAAATGAAAAGAACACGTCCTTCTTTGATGCTTTACAATTAACCTTGAAGGAACTTGGCCTTGAAATGCTTCAGCCTCATGTTTTGAAAAATCGAAAAGAGCTAGCAAGCCAATTTATTGAGGGCAAGGTCGCTCTCTTTAATGCTGGTTCTGGATTTTGGCCCCATGATCCGGCTGGAGACTTGCAGATGCTTTTCACTCCGAATTTGCATAAGCCCCTTGAGTTTATAACAAAAGACGAAAAATTGCAGAAACTCATCAGGAAAGTTCAAGATAATGAATCTGACTCAAAAGCCTATAAAGCTGTGAATCAGTATCTCTTCGATGAAGCCATGTTTAATGTTTATGGTCATGTTCGACGCTTTTTTGCGGCAAAAGATGCCAAGCTTCTAACCGAGTTTCCGGCTGCCATCACTTCCCCCTCTCCGTGGCAAGTGTTTCGGGAGAAATAGATGCTCAGCTCAAGAGATTCATTAATCAAACTTGTTCAGACTTTGAAAGATCGCAGTCGAATGCCTGCAAATCTGGAATTTTCTGAATTAGGTGAATACCATCTAGTTAATGCCTATGATGAGTTGAACGCCAAGGTCATTCATGAATCTGTTGCAACTGGCTTTGACAAAGATCAGAATCTTGCCGCGATTAAAAGTTTGGTGGAATTTTGCGAGAGACAAGCATTTGTTGAAGGCTTCAAAAGAAATGATCTGGCCTGCCTAACTGAAAGAACAGATGGATTAGCGGCGTATCCTGCACTTGTCTCATTCACAGAGGCGCGGGAGCAGGCTCGCGAGAAAGCTTTGCATGAAGCTATTGAAAGATACGCTTGGACCAAATGGTGGGACGACAAAGATACCAAGTATGAGATTTTAGATGAAAAGAATTTTTTAGATTTAAAACCGCTTCGAGATCAAATTTCAGAAATCTTACCCGTTTCAGAAGCTTTTGTCATTTTACCGAACCTTCAGGATAAAACGGTTGAAGTGCTGATTTTGGTTTTTTTCTTAAAAAATGGTGGCGTGATTTCTGGTGGCGCCTGCGGGAGTAAAAGCAACCGAAGTTTTATACTGCAAAGAGCATTTGCTGAAATCTCAAGACATGCAATAGCAGTATCTCGATTTGTTGAGACCAATGAAGAGCCCATCACTTTTTATGAAAATCGGCTTTTGTTCTTTTCAAGTGATTCGGGTGAAAAAATAGTAAGGGAAAGGCTTCTTACTAGAGGAGCACAAGAAATAGTATTACCACAATTGTATATTGATTCTGAGGTGAAACATTCACTGTCAGATATTATCTATGTTCATCGCTGTTTGTTCGAAGGACAGCCACCTTTTGTGGGCGGAGCACTTGAGAGGTTTTGCATATGAATTCTCTTAGGAAAATTCCAGTTCTGATAATTTTCATTGGGATCTTTGCTATCGCAACAGGTGCTCTTTACTTGGTATTTGATCTTCACTTAAAACGCATGACAGAAGAAATGCTGATTGGTTGGACAAAATCTGAAGCTGTGTCTATCCAAGAAGGACAAATTCTTTCATCATTCGCAAAGAATCAGCGTCTTCTCACAAACTCCGATCTTGTCAGAGGGGTTTCGCTTATTAATATCGAAAGAAATGAACCTTATGTTGAAATTGAATTTGGAGAAAGCCTTTCCGGTTCAGCGATTCAAAGATTGAAAGATAACGATGAAAATACTCAAGTGATTTCATTGGGAAGATTTCATAAACTCGGCGCAGTCAAAATTCATTCACCACAGAAATTCCTTGTTGTATTTGAAACGAAATCCGTATTTTTTGAGCATGTCTTCTGGTGGACCGTTACATTTTTCGGATTGCTTCTGTTGATGATGGTGTACCTCATTCGAAGAATTGAAAAGAAACAAGCTCACTATGCTCATCTTGCTTCCCAAGTGGCACATGATATTCGAAGTCCTATCAATACTTTGAATCATATTGCATCCACAATGGATCTTCAGTCTGAGAATAATCAGGAATTACTTAAAAAGACGATTGAAAGACTTCAGTTGATCGTCTCTGATTTAATTGAAAAACGAACTGACGGGTTTTCAGACGATGCGAAAGTCCCAGAGCGCAAACAAGGCAATGTCACAGCAAATGCTGATGGGTTGGAACACGTTCGATCTCTTATTGAAGAAAAAAAGGCTCTGCACAGTGATTTTAGGGGGCGAGAAATTAGTCTTCATGTTGAAACTTCTCAGGCGCTGCTATCGGCTTCCTTGGATGATCTGATACGGTCGTTATCAAATCTACTTGATAATAGCCTTGAGGCCATTGGCCTTTTTGGAAAAGTTGAGTTAATCATCAAAAAAAGAAACGGATTCCTTGATTTTGTTGTTAAAGACACCGGCCCCGGCGTTCCCGAGGAACTACTTTCACAAATTGGAAAACCCAAGTTTAGCTTCGGCAAGACAAATGGGTCTGGAATGGGAGTTTTTAAGGCTAAAAGATTAGCTGAGGGTTCGGGCGGAAGTTTCAAGTTTGAATCAAAAGTTGGAGAAGGCACACAAGTAACTCTCTCTATTCCATGTGAGCCTGGTGATTCCGAAATTAAGTACGTTGTTATTGATGACGACATTTTGGCTCATTCAATGTGGAAACATGCGATTCATGCCCACTCTTCTCGGCTCCGTCTTGATGAGTTTAGGTTTTTCACCAATGCTCATGACTTTGAATCCTGGCTATTGGCTAATAAAAGCCCACTTCCAAGATTTTTTGTGGATTACGACTTAAAGGATAAAAGGAATGGGTTGCAGGTCATACGGGACTTGGACCTCCAAGGGCGCTCAGTCCTCGTAACTTATTCCTATGACGATAAAGAAATACGGGCCGAGGCTATGCGACTTGGAGTGGAAGTTCGCTCCAAAGCTGACTTAACCCCTTTTGTGGCTAATCTGTAATCTAGACCCCTTTAAACGAATATGTTCGATATGGGGCTGCCGTCCTCAAAGGATAGCCTCATATGGATGACTGGCTCGTCAAGCCACTATTTTTAAAATCTTTCCTGATGCCTGAGCCTGCGAGAACTTTCAACCTCATATTCGCGTACTGGATAACGCATTAAGTTTGTTCCGAGCTGGGCTTACCACAATCTTTTAGCAGATGCTTTAATCTATAGGCACACGCACGTGGACATTCCCAATTCCTGCTTACTCTCATCAGAGAAAGATTTTTGTTTTGATGACCTAACGACTGATTCTAAAAGTTTATTAACTCGCTACTTGCAGAGCCTCCCAGATAAAACCAAGCATTTCTCTGGCACAAGCAACTTTTATTGTGTTTCTGTTTTTCCCTCGATGTAAAAGCCTAAAGGCCTTACTGTGAAGCCGCAGCATGCATCGATCTGCAATTTGAACTATTTTTTCGTCAACATCTTTTCTTCGCTCTAATAATGGTTTTCCAACTTTCGGTGGCCGAAACACATTCTGGCTTGCTTCAACAATTCGATTCCGAATGTATTTATTCCCCATCTTTGATATGCCAAATTTATTTTCGCGTCCTCCAGAGGAGTACTCCCTAATATCAAGACCTGCAAATGAAGTAAGCCTTTTGGGATGATCGAACCTTTTTATATCTGCTAACTCAACAACAATAGTAAGAGCACTTAAAGTCGAAATTCCTCGGAACGCTTCTAAAGCCTTCACAGATTTACGGTAAGGCTCTTCTTCTGCATACTTTTGGATTTCAACATCAAATCTGTTTTGGATTTCTTCAAGTTGATTGAGATTCATCATCAAAAGATTAAAGTTCATTTTCATGGCTGGATCTGAAAGATTTTTGATTTGGCTATCGAGCCATTTAAGATGCCTTTGAGTCCAGTGATTTGCATGCTGATGATGTTGCTTACTTGCTTCTCTATAGTGAAGGCCACTCACACGACAAAGTCCCAGTATTCTTAATTTAACTCGCCTGATTTGCCAAGTTACGTGGTCACGAGATCTAATTAAAGACCTAATAGCTTCATCTTTTTCACTCGGCACAAAAACCTTTTGCAAAAGCCCTGCGCTAAAAAACTCAGCTAATCTCTCAGCATCAAGTCGATCTGTTTTTTGCATAGATCCTGGAACTTTAGGAATATGATTTGGAGAGATAACTGAACACTCAAAGCTATGTTTTTTTAAATCTCGAAGAAGTGAAAACCCAATATGAGTTGCTTCGTAGCAAATCTCAATCTCATAGCCAGATACCTCGAGTTCTTTAATTTTCTTAACCAAAGATCCCACATTAGGCCTTGTCTTAAAGCTGCCCTTGATCTGCCGATCCCTTGATAAATAGGCTCCGTGAAAGTTTTTATCGTCGACATCTAAGCCAATAAAGACTATTTTTTGTTCCATGGATGACTGTCTCCTTTAAGTAAAAGTATTTGCGTACAATTACTTTGAGCTAACCAGCGCTCGTTGTAAAACGGGGGCCAGTCATCCATATCTTCTTTTGGTGTTGGCATTTTCGGCTTAAGGCAGCTTGGATTGATTTGGTTTTGTTCGGAACAGTTACTTTGTATTTTTCAAACGACTCTTGAAAATTATAACTAGAGTCCCACTCTGACCTTTTGGATTCGTTCATAATGGAAATCAATAATTTCCGGTGGTGCGACTTTTTCCATTCGTTTAATGAATTCATTTTTATGTAAGTTTAATATGGTGTCTTTTGTTTTTTTCGTAAGTTGGAATTTCTGATGATCAAAATTACGATCAAGCGCGTGACCGATCATTTTCCAAGCTCCAGTCATATAAACACCCTCGACCATATCATTATCAATTGCTGCTAACCTACCACTAGGCGTGAAAAGCGAGTTTCGTCCATGCCGGTCCCACTGTAATAAAATATAATCCAATAGAAAAATTTCTGGGTATTCAACGTGATTCCAGTATCCAGTATCCTTAAATTCAATATTTGAAATCTTCGAATCAGGTAAAAACAATTGTATGCTAATCGGCTGAGGCGCTGATCGAAATACAGTAAGCGGAACTATGTTAAGCCCCAGGGTACGATCCAACTCATAAGCCCATGTTTCAGCTATATATCCATTAGCTAGTTTGTGGTTTTTAATTATAACTTTTATTCCTGCTATATATCCCAATCTTACCGAGTTATAAGTATACGGTAGGGAATTTTGGATAGCGGGATCTGCAAAAATGATTGGTTCAGTCTCAAATATTTTTTGAAGAAATGTGATAATTTCTTCTGCCTTTCGCGAGGGCCTTTCTGCCGCCAGTACCCACAACGCTTCTTGAATATATCCTTGCTTTAAAAAATAGAACGCTACAGATTCCAAACATTTGCCGGTACAAGAATTGGTACGATTTTTCACGTCCTTCTTATAAGTTTCAATTTCACGATCTGAAGCCGAATCGACATCTTTGAAATGGGTGAGCAAATGTTCGCTTACTTTAATTTCGGCAAATAGGGATCCTAGCGTGTTATCAACAATCAGCTTTTTACAAGACTCTGATTGGGCAAAAGGCAGTGCACTTGAAAAAACTACGAAGAAAATAGTTGTAACCCATAATGCCTTCATAGATTTAAATCCGATCGCAAATAAGACATTAAAATATATATAAGTTTCTGAGATGAAAATCGCCTGTTAAGATTCTGACAATGAGACAATAATTGTCATTGCGCGCTCTAGGCGCAGATCTAATTTAGTGGATTCAACTTTATGGCTTCAAAACCCCTTGAATCACTGCCAGCATCTCATCATTTAAGGCTGCCCCAAAAGGCAGCCTTTTCCATTTTCGGAGTCTGAACCCTATTTTCACCGAAGTGAAAGCTTTCACCTTGGTGAAAATCACTAACTATTTAAAATCACTACAAGTCGATCCAAACGCTTTCACCAAAGTGAAGGAAATTTCTTTCACTTTGGTGAAAAAATAAAGCCGTATTTTCCATTTCTTTTGTGAATTCAAGCAGATGCCAAAAACGTGGCCCACGGCTTTCCAATTGAAATGAGCCCCTATCAGCGAATCAACGCTGAACACCTCACAGGGGGCAAAAATGAAACGAGAATTTAGACCGTGGACCGATGAGCGAGGATTTCCACTTTCAGACGAAAAATTGAAAGTTGTCTGCAAGAATTGGGATGAACTCACTTGGGAAGCCTATCTCAAGGCTTATGAAAACAAAACTGGGAAGGGCCATCTTCTTAAGCCTGTCGATTACGACTTCCTAGCAGAAAATCTCCAAGAAAGTATTTTCGAAGCCTCATCGAGAACCGCATCACCACAACTTCAAGAAAAGGTTAGCAATGCTATTTCCCAACTCACCGAAAGGCAGGCTCTGATTCTTACAAAAATATTCTGGGAAGGTCGTACTCAACACCAGATTGCGCTTGCGCTTGGAATTTCTCAACCTGCCGTATTCAAAATTAAGAAGCGTTCGCTTGATAACCTCAAAGAAATTTTACAGGGGGTTATCAATTCTCCATTAGTGAGGGGACAAGAAAATCCAAAACCCCAAGAAATGCCGCTGACCCGTGAGCAAGAAATTAGTTGGGTCATGAACCAGGAAATTCACCGTTATTTTTAGAAAAGGAATATTTTTATGAAAACAGATTATAGCCCTTTAGTTGAGCACGACACTGAGTATTCGCTGCTTGAGCACATCAAAAATCCGACTTTTTCAGATTACGTCAATGATCTCAGCGAACTTGAAATCATGATTCTACGACTGACGCATGAAGAAGAAATGGATGAAGTTGAAATCGCCGAGGCTCTGGAAATGGAAGACGATGGAGATGTTTTGGACCTTTTGGATAATGCTTACCGAAAACTACGTCGCGCATTTGAAAAGAACGCTCAACATCACATTACAAAATCAGAAAGAGAGATGATTGCAGAAGAGTTCTTAGAAGAAATTAGCGAACGTGAACTAGATTCAGAGCGGGCACTTTCTAAGCTCGAAAGAAGGCGACGATGAAATCTCTTTCAGATGAACTCGGAAACCCCAGCGAAGAGAAACTGATTTTCGCTCTTGGAAAACTCTCTCTTCGGGAGCGTCAAATTTTATTTCTTAGATATTGGAATCACGACAGCAATGAACAAATTCGAAAATCATTACAAATGGAGGAACAAGAAATCCTAAAGACTACTGAGAAGATCATTACAAAAATGAAGCGATGGCTTCAAAAACAACCTGAAAAGCCCAGGACTTCTTTCAAATTTCTAAATTTCGGAATCGGCTCCAAAAAGTCTGATCTGAATTGGGAAGAGTTTGAACGAATCGAAGGCATCAATAAAAAATCCAACCAAAGACAAACTTTCCGATGAAAGGAAGCGATATGAAAAGACTGTTTTTACTGGCCTCAATACTTATGACAACTGCTATCTGTTTTGCGCAGTCGCAGCCCTACTGCTCAAAAGATTTTTGTGCAAACCCGGCTCTTGGAGACATCAAAGGATTTTGCATCAATGTTTCCGATGATGTCTGGAATGAGGCCGGTGAAGAGTTAGGCCCTGGCTATGATGGGTGTTATTGTCCATGCCACGCCTACTACGGCGAAGACCGTGAAAAAGCAAAAAAGAACAAAAAATAAAAGGAAATGAACTTATGAAAACAATTTTAACAATGATGATTTATGTCTTGTCCCTGAAAGCAAATGCGATGGATCTTGGTAAATACACTTATGGTCCCAATGACCCAGCTCAAACTGTTTTGACAGTTTATCCAGGTAACACTGTCAGTGTAGAAAGGGTCCGGCAAGTCGGAAATGATTTAACTCCAGAGGTGCCCTTTCCCACCTTTTGCCGAATCCGTGAGTGGACCAGAGTCACCGAAGAAACTGACGAGACTCTTACTGTTCACATTAAAATTGCTGAGCTCCTGGATTCAACAGACCTTCCAAAAACAGAAGCCTGCGGAGTTTATGTTCGAAATGGAAATGAGCTTTTAGGTCGAGTGCAATTTTCCGAAGTCATTCACAAAAGCAGTCTTCAAAAAATCAAGTAAGACTCAATTCACAAATTAAATTCTTATAGAAAGGATTTTTAATCATGAAAACTCATGAAGTGCCTCTTATTTTCGAAATTTTCCGTGGTGTGACTGATATTAAAGGAAAGGTCCGCCCTCTGCGCAGGATTGGAAAATGTCTTTTTTATCAAAGTTCGGGTCAGCATGTTTTACATGTGGATCTTTTTCCAGGAGCCGAAAACACATTCTATCTTAAGTCCGATGAGGACTGCGAGGCAGGCCAATTCAAAATTTGCCTTAAAGAACCTCTGGTGAAAAAGCCAGGTTCTTACATTTACCGACAAGTGGGCCTTGCAAAACTTTGCGATTCACCCAATGAGGATCTTTTATACCTTGAATGGGATTTCGTAGGTCCTGCCGACATCTATATGAAGACTATTTCTGGAAGCAATCAAGATAAGGCCCAAGCAGCCTAAAAAGGAGTATGATTGAAACAAAATCAATTGGAATCAAAACCGATTCGTCTTCGCTGGTACGATCCCGAAAACCAAAGATTTTTTCAAGCTGGTGTGGGGTTCTATAATGGAACCTTCGGAGACTACACACTCAAATTGAATCTTGGTCGCGGAAAAGTGTACTTGCGACCTGTGTCCTATGAAGTTGAGCAGACACGATTTCGGGTGGAAGAAGTCAAAAACGAGAATGGCAGAACCATCAAAGAAGAAGTTGGTTTTGGCGTTCTTGATGAAACAACAAAGGGTTCTATTCACATTAAATTAGGGGGATGTTCAGATATTCTGATCTTAGGCTAAATGATTTTATCTTGGATTCGGGAGAACAAAGCCAGTCTTATGACTTTGGCTTTGATGGTTGGAGCTTTCGCCCTATTTTCTTTTGTTCCTGAGCTCAGTTTTGCTCAATATGGTGGATCAGGATTTGAAGACAAAATCCGAAACATCAATTCAAGTCTTATCACTCGCATTATGCCGCTCTTATCAGTTTTTGGAATTGTATATGCGTCGGTCCTTGCCATTAATGGGGATGCTGACGCTAAAGGAAAAATTTTTACAGTTTTACTTGTGAGCGCCATTTGCTTTTTAAGTCCTCAGATTATCGAGTTTCTTAAAAGTATTGCGATGTAAGTGGAAGAACTTAAGACATCGAAGGTGCATCGGAAACTTGATGCAAGACTTAAGATTCTTGGGTTTGAAATCATGGATCTCATGGCTGTGTTTATGCTTGCAGCCGTGAGCAATCTTTTACTGGGGCAAATGCCTTTTGCCCCAGTATTCATTTTTCTCATTCCAACAATTTTGGCTGTGATTTTGTATTTTGCAAAACGCAATAAGCCTGAAGGCTATCTTGTGCATTTGTTGAGGTACATTTCAACGCCGGGTCTGTATTCAGCAGGAGAAATCGACACAAAGACTGAAGAATTAAGACGCAAACCAATTGTTAAAATTTAAAAGCTTGGCTGGGGAACTGCCTTTTTGGCAGTTTGTTGGGAATTTCCTTGTATTTTCCGATCACTCTTTTGGAGCTGGATTTAAGCTTTCCGGCATTGATATCACATTCCTGGATCATTCTGAAATCAATCTCATTGTAGACCGCATTGAAAAGCTTTTGGTCTCACTAGAGCCTGGAGTGCGACTTCAAGTTCTGTATCGTTTAACCCCAAAGGTCGATGAAATATTAGATCAGCATCTATCTGTTTCTAAAGATACAAGGGACGATGTTAAGGAAGTTGCGAAATACCGTGCCCAATACCTATATGGATTGGCAGAGCAAGGTCATTTTTTTAAACCTGAGATTTATCTATTTATCAGAAGTGAAAAGGCCAAGTTAAAAAAACTTCGATTTTTCGAGAAAGTTGAAAAATATCAGCAGATCACAGCCGAAGAGTTGTCGAATCGGCTCAATCAATTTGAAAAAGTTGTTAGCTTCGTTCAATCCTCTCTTTCCAGTCTTGATTTAAAGCCTTCAACTCTTTCAAAGCAAGATTGGTTCAAGCTTCTTTTTAATAGACTGAATCCTGACCGTAGCGAAACTATTGGTGATACTGATCTTAAAAATGCTTTAAGTCCATTTGGTTTATCTCTTGCTCAACAGTTGTGCCTAACTGATTTGGAAATTCATCCTAAAGGTTTAAAAATCGGAGAAAGCCTTGCGAGAGTGATTTCTCTAAAAACGCTGCCCGAGCGTGAGACCTTTGCTTCAATGGTAGGTGGATTGCTCAAGCTGCCGTTTCCATTTGAAATCAGTCAGACAATTCATATCCCAGAGCAAAAATCAGAACTTGATAAGCTTCAAGTCCAAAGACGACTCGCTCACTCAATGGCTGCGGGCGCAAAGAATGTCCGCGATCTTGAATCTGAAGCTCAGCTTACCGATCTTGAAACGCTTATTGAGGAGTTGTTATCCGGTTCAGAAAAAGTCGTCTACTCTGATCTGAGTCTTATTATTTTTGGCACTTCAGAAAATGATCTCGATGAAAAGACGGATGAAGTTCTAAAATCTTTTCGGCAAATGAGTTCGGCTGAAGGGGTTGCGGAGACGCTGCCGAGTTTTGAAGGCTATATTAAGGCCTTGCCTGGTATTTGCGATCTTTTCAGAGCCCGAAAGATGAAAAGCTCAAATGCGGCTCACTTTATGCCCATTTTTAGCACATGGGAGGGAAATGAAAAGCCTGTGTGTCTTATTCCGAACCGAGATGGGACCTTAGTTTCAGTTGATCCGTTTTCCTCTGAATTGCCAAATTGGAATGGTATTATCTTTGGTGGATCGGGATCTGGGAAAAGCTTCACTGTCGCAAATTTGATTTTAAGTTTCATTGCACAAAATCCAGAACCAAAAGTCATTTGGATTGATAACGGTGCAAGCTCTCAAAAGCTTGTGGAAAGCTTTGAGGGTGAATTCATTGATCTGGGGCTTGAATCAAATATTAGACTCAATCTCTTTGATCTTCCAGCAAATGGGACAAAGCCGCCACCTTATAAGGTGAAACTGATTCTCGCGGTTCTTGAGACGATTTTAAAAGAAGACGATAAATCCTCTCTACCCAAGAGAGAAAAAGCTCTGCTTGAAGAGGTGATTTATCAGGCTTATGAAACTTGTGCGCCGAGAATACCGATTCTTTCAGATCTGAGAAGCCAACTTTCAGAACACTCATCAGTAGAAATGCGCAATTATGCCCAAACGCTTTACAGTTGGACGGGACAGACCGCTTACGGACGCATGCTGGACGGTCAATCAAATGTCACGCTGACAAAGAATCTCACAACAGTTGAGATCAGCGGGCTTAACTCGCATCCAGCTCTTCAAAACGTGTTTCTTTTACTTCTGACGGATTTTATTCGAAGTGAAGCGGCCCGAGACCTTAAGACACCCTACCTTCTAATTATTGATGAAGCTTGGAGAATTTTTCAGGCCTCTGAAAGCGGAAGAGAGTTTGCTCTTGAGTGCTACAGACTTCTTCGAAAATTCATGGCTGCGATTTTTTGTCTGACTCAAAATTACAGAGATTTCTTATCTGATCCGCAAGTGGCTGAAAGTATTCTACCCAACACAGTTCATTTTTTTATTCTCAGGCAAAAGAAAATCGACTGGGAAGATTTCAAAAAGACGATGGGATTAAAAGATGCTGAAATCGCCGCGATCCAAAGTCTTGAAATAAAAAAGGGAGAATATTCCGAAGTTTTCTATATGCAGGATGAAAAAAGAAGTCTTCTTCGTATTCGGCCCGACCGGCTTTCTTATCTCATATGTACGAGTGACGGAAAAGATCGAGCCATGATCGAAGACATGAAACAGAAGTATCCAAGTCTATCACGGCTTGAATTGCTTCAAAAATTAGTTACAGAGGAAGTTAAATAATAATGCAAAAAAGAATACGGGCCTTATATTGCAGAGTCAGTACCGATGGGCAGCAAACGGGTCTCGAATCTCAAATCCGTGCGTTAAAAGATTGGTGTGTCAGAAACCAAGTGTCGGACTATGAACTTTTCGCAGATGAAGGCATTTCCGGAGCGAAAGAAAGTCGTCCAGCCTTAAATCGGCTGATGACAATGGTTGAATCCGGCGATGTGGAACAAGTCATCGTTTTTTCATTTTCCCGTTTTGCCAGATCCACAAGTCATTTATTGAGCGCCTTGAAGAAGTTCAAGGAGAAAAACACACAATTTATTTCTATCACGGAATCCATTGATACAAATTCTCCATTAGGTGTCGCACTTTATACAATTCTTGGAGCACTTGCGCAGCTAGAACGTGAAATGATCTGTGAAAGACTTCGTGCCGGAATGGCCAATGCGAAAGCCAAGGGCAAACGCATTGGAAGAATTAAGAAGAGAAATTCTGTTTTGATCCGCTCTCTTCTTGAAGCCAAACTTTCGTATCGGGAAATTGCCCGAATTGCGAAATGCAGTCATGGCAGCGTACACGCTGAATTAATGGCAATGAGAAAAGAAAAAGAAGCTGCGGAAAAAGCAAAGTTAGAAAGCTTTCAGGAAACTATTAAAACCAGTTCACATGAGGGGGCCATCAACGAGCTTAAGAAAATGGACTTATCAGAAGAAACGGTTCGCCAAGTCGAGCAAAAATTAGAGAACGAGGCAAAATCCCATGTCACAGAAATACAGGGGCAATACTACGAAACCTTTGATTGACCCGAGTTTTCAAAAGGTTTGCCTTTAAAAGGTCTGAGGGCGTGTCCTGAAAAATAAAGGCAGCTCGCCATTAAAAGCTGGGCTGCCGTCTATTTCAAGGTTTCAGAATCAAGGAATTAGCATACGGCCAGTTAAATTAACTCACAATCTAGTGAGTAGCGATTGATTTCCGATCCCATCTGCTTTCGGTGTTATCTGATCATAATTTGGTTTTTTATCCCAACTTTGAGTTCAATTTCATTGAGAAGAGTTGTTGGAGTGCTGATCTGACCTAGGTCTAATTCACTTTCTTGAGCCCAGAAATATCAAATCTGGACTCAACTAAGCGAGAGTCTCGGCCGATCACAAGAAATGAGGTGAATATGTGCATTTAGCGCGTAATCAAAGCATGAATCTCAACAGAGACGGACAACTAAAATGACACAGGAACCAACCACAAAAAAGTTCGATAAGATTTTTAGTCTTCTATTGATTTTCATTTTGCCCTTCTTCTGTCCTCAGCTTGTGGGTGCAAACGAGGCAGGCGATGAAGCGCGGCTCTTACGAGGAAAAAAGAATCGCATTCCGGAAATAAACTGGAATAAAAATGTTCAAACCAAAATGGTGCAAGATGGTGCAAGCTTCCAGTTAACCGGTAAACTGAATGGAACACTGACAGCTCCCCAACCCGATTGGAACATCAATGTAAACAAGCAAGATGTTGTTTTTTCTCTGATTGAAGGTGAGGAAAATAGTGGGGAGAGGAAATTCTCAATAGAACTTCCTCTGACTGACAAGAAAAACATTTTCACAGTTGAAGTAGCAGATACCGAGGGAAAGAAGAAATCCGAGAGAATTATTGTCGTTTTCCCGAAGTGGAATAAGCTCACTGAAACCATTACTAATGTTGAAAAATTAGTTGAGGAAAAGCGATCGTTCTTTGAAGTGTCTTTGGGGGCTTCATCTATTAATTACAGCGAAACTGGGATCACGGATTTTTCAGAAACAGTCGTTCGCACTAAGCTCTCTTACTACTATCAATGGCGTTCAAGATGGGCTTATTTAATAAAAACAGTTGGCGATGTTCTTCCAGTTGCTTCAACTCCATCGGGAATGTCGGCAAGTTTTATTAATTCCGATTTGCTCTTGATCTATTCGCCTCCATGGCTTCGCAAACCCTGGTCGATTGAATTTGCTGGAGGAATCCATCATTCAATGATGTTTTCCTCTAAAAGTACCTTTGGCTATGCACCAATTTTATACCCACAAATCTATCCTTCTGTTAAAAGAAGAGTATCTGCTGCTAGCACATTGGCTTTAGCAATGGGCTATACCCCTCTTAGCTCCTCAATTTCTAAGTCCGATTACGAATTTCAGGCCGAACTAAGTTGGTTATATCAATTAAAAAGTAAAAATTCATTGTCACTCAGTTTTGATTACCGAGATCTAAAGCTTTCTCCAAAGGCCAGCTCCCAAATCTCGTTAAAGGCTTTTGGTTTGAACTTTGGCTACGGCTGGTAAAGGGAACATCTTATGAACGCAATTATTTGGAAAAGAAACCTGTTTAGTATTAGAAAAACTTGTGGGCAATTGATTCTTCATGCAGTGATTTTGACAAGTCTTTCCGCTTGTAAGATCGGTGGAGATCTTGCCAATGAAAGCGTGAGTGGTGAGAAGATTGAAGACGGCAGTCTTTCAGGCGAAAAACTAACTGATGGCACTGTTACCCCAGCAAAACTTGATCGATCCTATGAAACAAGTGTCACAGCAGGCACCACGACTCAATACTACCGAGGTGATAAAACCTGGCAGACTCTTAACACGTCTGTGGTTACCGAAGGTACAAATCTTTATTACACAGATACACGAGCCAGAGCCTCCATTTCGGGCACCTCACCTGTCAGCTATAATTCTTCTACGGGTGCCATCTCACTTGGCACAGTGGGTGTTGCCAATGGCGGTACGGGTCTCACAGCACTTGGTACAGCCAATCAACTTTTGGGTGTTAATTCTGGGGCTACAGCTGCTGAATATAAAACTCTTAATGGCACTACTAATCAATTGAATGTGACACATGCGGCAGGAGCAATCACATTAAGTACGCCACAGGATATTCATTCTGGAGCAAGTCCTACTTTTGCTGGTTTAACACTGACAGGATTTAGCGGGTTTGTGCGGGCCACATCTGGCGCTCTATCCGCAAGTGCGCTGAGCTCATCAGATGTCACAACCGCTTTAGGTTACACTCCAGTCAATAAAGCAGGTGACACGATGACTGGAACCTTAAATCTTCCCAGCAACGGTCTGGTTGTGGGAACAACAGAGCTTTCAGTTTCTGGAAGTTCAGTTGGCGTGGGAATTGCCTCTCCGAGCCAAAAACTGGATGTCGTCATAGATGATGCCGCAACAAATACAGTGACCACAGTGGCACGCTTTGCTCATTCAACGACCGGCACAGCAGCAGCAGGTTTTGGGGCCGCCCTACTATTAGGTGGTGAGCGTAGTGATGCAACATTAGGCTCTCTTGGAAGTATTCAGGCTCTTTGGTCAGATGCCACAACCGGCGCAGAAGATTCTGATATTGATTTTCGTCCGGTATTAAACGGTGCACTTTCAACTGTCCTGCGGCTTCGCTCAACTGGTGTTGTTGGTATTGGCACAATAGACCCAAGGTCAACTCTGCAAGTAAATGGCTCATTTGCTACAGTATTCTCTTCGAAAACCGCTGCCTATACACTAAATATTGGTGATAGTGTTATTGCTACAGATGCATCTGGCGCTGCATTTGCCGTAACACTTCCAACTGCGGTTGGAATCACTGGCCGAGAGTACACCATTAAGAAGATAGACAATTCTGCAAACGCTGTTACCGTCACTCCGTCTGGAACAGAAACTATAGATGGAGCTGCCTCCTATAGCCTTGGAGCACAGTGGAAATATGTCAAAATGATCAGTGACGGAGCCAATTGGCTTGTGATTGGAAATAATTGATTATTTCTATTAGAAGAACATAGTCACTGTCGATTAAGTTGCTTGAAGACTCATTTACAATTTCGGACAAGTAGGCTTGTGACAAAGTACCGTCCCATTAAAGTACTTGTGAAAGAATTGTGGAAAACATAATCTCTTGTGGAAAGAAGTAGGATTTAACGTGGAAGGTCCTCACTGATAAAAATGTTTAGCTACTATAACGAATTTGAGAGCCTCAAATAATCAGAAGTGCCCCTGCTTTTTT
Organism: Bdellovibrionia bacterium; assembly: GCA_046570065.1. GTDB lineage: Bacteria > Bdellovibrionota > Bdellovibrionia > Bdellovibrionales > Bdellovibrionaceae > JBKHVM01. Next base: position 2,330 of record JBKHVM010000041.1, on the reverse strand, counting down.
TGCAGGGCCATCCATACAAAGAAATGAATTGTGCTGATAGAATTCCGAACTCATGGTTTATTGTCGGATAAAATTAAGGACCTAGTCAACCGCTCAACAGCCCAATCCATATGGGGGCTTGGAGTTACGCCTAAGACCTCATTTATTTCGATTTGAGAGAAAAGCATTAAAAATAACGGGGTTTGACCAAAAAGTTCGCTTTTTGGCCGTTCCCAATTTATTAGGCCCCTTGGGGCCAAAGAAAGGATTAAACACTGATAAAACGGTTCTTTTGTGGGGCACTGTTTGCCCTTTTGCTCCAGCCAATCCAGGCCCAAGCCTTCTTTGATGGCGGTGCGGGCTGGGCTCAGGTGACATACCTGATTAAACTGGTTGAAGAGAGTGTACGGCGGTATTACCAGCTTCAACAGATCATTCAGACCTCTCGGGATGCGCAAAACTTCATGCGGGAGATTAATCGAGGACTTGATGACTCGATTCGACTTCTTGAGGCATTGCCAGTTAAAGATGAGAAAATTCTTGGACAGCTCCGTACTTTTCAAAAGTCGCTTGATGAAATTGAAAAAATCTATGGCGCTATTCCGAAAAGCCCTGATGAAAAAATTCAACTGACCAATGATCTCACAGTCGCTGAAAGTCTTAAGATGGCAACCAACGCCACGGAGTACGCAGAAAAGCAGGAAACAAATGCAGCCCTGTTAGAGGCAAGATCATGGGATATGTCACCTAAAGGGGCAATGCGGATGCAGGCTCAGGTGAGTTCTCAAATTCTGCTGACTTTAAATCAGATTCTTAAAATGAACTCGCAGCTTTTAAAAATGCAAAGTGCGCAATTTGCTTCTCAAAATAGAGAAGAAAAACAAGACGTGCTGAAATTTCAGAAATTTTCAAAGGAAGTGGCATCCACTTCGAAGTCATTCTCAGGAAACTTGAATTTACCTAAATTCTGAAATTGTTTGATTTTTTACCGGAGGTGGCTCGCGAGCTTCACGGACACATGTTGGACTTGTATTGGGTCCTATTGGGACCTGCTTTCATTTTAAGTCTCATTTACGAACTTTTTCAGCTTCCCGATGGAAATGCAAAACCTGTAAGAGTCGTAAATAGACTATTAATCTCAGTTCTTCTGCTGATCTCATTTGATTGGACGATCAATCTGATTGCTACATTTGGGGATGGAGTGGCTGAAAGAATTGATGGCATTAAACCCCTTTGGTCCACACTTGAAGAGATTGGTCAAAAATTTTCATCTGATTCCCAAGGCGGATGGTTTCAAGTCAGAAGCACAATTGTCTATATAATGGGTCTTCTTTCCTACTTCATTGCTTATCTCGGAGTATTTACAGCAAACACTCTTATTCATTTTGTGTGGACAATTCTTTTCATCGCTTCACCTCTTATGATTTTGGCCTACGTTCATGAAAAATCAGCGTATGTGACGGCAAGTCTTTATAAAGGACTCATTAACGTCATATTGTGGAAGGTCGTGGCCTCAATTCTTGGTGTGCTGATGTTAAAGCTCATCACGAGCAATCAAGTGGCCCAAGACTGGGAAAGCTCATTTAGCTTCATCGCGATTAATCTTTGTGTGGGTCTGTCATTGCTGTTTGTACCGATGACAACAAACTCGCTACTGGGTGATGGAATGTCAAAAGCCGCAAGTGGTCTCGCAATGGCTCCTGCTTACGCGGCACTTGGTGCCGCGAAAGTAGCTGGAAAAGCCGCCGTTACAAAAGCAAAAGGTGGAGCGATCTTTTCGGCTCGTCCTGTTTCAAATTACTTAAGCAGAAAAGCAAGGCCCATCACAATAGGTATCGCCACAGCAAAACGCAGTTGGGAGAGAATGGGAAAATATGAACCTAAGAAAACTGTTTCTGGATATTCAGATAAAAATCGAAATCTGATGAGGAATAAATAACATGCTCAATGAAGAAGAAAATTTATATGTGGAAAAATGGACAAGTGTGCAGACTTCACTTCAATTTCAAAGAAGAATTATCATGAGTCTTGTCGGTCTTATCGGGATACTTGCTCTTATCATTATTTTTGCCGGTCAAAATGATCCCATCGTTGTTCAAAAAGAAGATAATGCCTTCACAACGCTTTCCGTGGTTAAGGAGGACTTAAAGCCCACCAAAGAATCAGTCGAAAAACTTGTCGCTGAATTTGTAAAGTTAAAATATGAATGGTCTGAGTTTAACCCTGAAAAAATCATTAAAGGGCTAGAGCCACTGGCAACTGAAGGACTGCAGCAAAAGCTTTTGCAAGAATTCGGGAAAAAATCAGTTGAAAATAAAAATGGCAGCTCTATCGAGCAATCTGTTACTCGT
>JBKHVM010000040.1:0-23178 GCA_046570065.1 Bdellovibrionia bacterium | reverse complement strand
CTTGGCATGAGGAGTCCAATGCAGTACAAGGAATCTATCAATTTTTAACAGTGTCCGAAAATTCGGGGGTCACTCCACTTTTAATTTTGAATTCAAAATTATTTCTCTCTAGAATTTCACAAGTCGTTGCTAACGAATTGTTCGGTAAATAATGAAACTCAATCACACCTTGTAAGATGTGTCCGAGAACTCCAGAGCCATCTAACTCCTTCAAAACCAAATTTTCAGCACCTTCAATATCAATTTTGATAAAATCAACAGGCCCCTTAATGTACTTACTTAATCTCTCCGTAAACACTTCAACTTTTTCATTTAAGTTCTTTCGCTTAAACAAAGAAGAGCCTAATGAGCTCTCTTGATCCAGAAAGAAACTGACTTTCTCTCCTTCATTTTCTGCAAGTGCTACATTGTAAATTGAAACGTCCTTGTAGCTATTTTTTTCTATACAATCTTCTAATAACTTAAAAACTTTTGGGTTAGCTTCAAAACAGATTATCTTTGCCTTAGGATAAAGCTTTTTAAAAAAGATAACAGAAAAACCAACATTGGAACCACAATCAATAATAGTTGGTCGTTCCTTTTCTGTATCAAAAAAATAGGACTTTCTTTGAAATATTTCTTTAAACAAATACTTCCAAGAATTCAAAAATAAAGGCCAATGAATGCCTTTAAAATAGGGAAACTTGCTTCTAGAAAAATGAAACATTTTTAAAGCATAATAAGTCACCATCTGCACTCCAGCTGTAGCTAGAATGATTAAAACCAATAACCCTATATCAAGTCAAACTTGACCTGAATATTTACTCTAATAACTACTCAAGTCATCAAAATTTACACTTTTGTAATGACTTGAGGTTGGCCCAAAACCCGCAATTTTTTTGAAGTTAAGCTTGTCTACAGCTTCGGCCCTTGCCAAAAAAAAGCCGACTGATTTTATCATCTGAGAAAATGTAAGTCTCACCAATGTTGAAAAACTATTTCTAGGGACCAAGTGAATTTTAACATGATTTAATTCGATTTTCACCACTTAGGCACAGCATATGCTTCGTAATGGGGTCAGGAGCTCAAGAATGCTTACATTTGATTTAATCACTTCTATTTTGCCAAAAGATGGCAACCTTGTCAGGAAAACAACAGGGCTATTGATATTTTTGATCTCAATAATTGCGAGCACAGCAAATTCCGCCAACCCCATGGAGCCAGATCATGAACACTTGGCACTCTTAAAGATAGCTCAGCGCTTAAGCCGTGAAAATAGCAAAACCATTGAGGATTATGCTCGGTCTTTATCTTACCGAGTGTCTCAAAATGATACTCCGATCTCCGAAGTCTTCGCTCAAGCTCATCCAGATAAAACCGGCTCCTCTCTGAAAAAATATCTTAGCAATTTTGATTTTAACCAGATTCATTTAAGAGCGCGCAATAAAGACATCTGTTTTATTGCTCGGGTTGCCCATCTCAAGCTGGAAATTAAATTTACAAACAATGAAATTGATATCCTAAACTGTGATGCAACTCTAGATGCGTACTCTAAAACATTAGCTCGTTGGTCTGGACTCCACGGAGACAGAAGGCAACCCTTAGTGGCAGAATTTCAGGCTTCCATTAACTCGACACAAAATTATTCAACCATGACACCTGAGCTTCAGATGAATTTAAAATATAAAGTTAAAAGTCCTCCTCGTTTAAATTGGATTTCTGATTTCAACTCTTACAAAGTCTTTAAAGAAAATATGCTTCATCTTCAAAACGAAAGTCGCATTCATTACTACCATCAACACAGTCAAGCCCCAGAAGAGTATGCCATATTTGACCGAAGTCGAAATTTAATTTCTTTATTTTCTGCACAAGGTGCTCGTCTAGCAACTTACAAAGCACAGGGCTACGAGGGTGATGAAATTAATGCTGGAGGGGCTGGGATCTATCGAGTTTATGGATGGTCTCAAGACACTCTCTTTCTAGCAAGCCAAAGAGATCAATCTATCAGACCATTGATTCAAACAAATAGCTCTCTCAATCGGGATTTATTGCTCTATATTCTACCCCAAACAAAGCACCATCAATTTTTTATTCGAGACAATCAGCTTGTATTTATGTCTAGTCCAATTAAAAAGAACCGCCCAAGTTATAACTACAGTCCTAGCAATCCTACTGTATCAAAAACCTCATTCGAGAAATCTCAAAGCAATTCATTTACTCAAGAGTTTATGGAAACTCTTGAACAAGAAAAACAAAAACTCTCAATACTGCTAAAGTTAGAAGATGATGAGTATAATAACTTAGCTGAATTTTCAGTGGGAGTGCTGTTGCCTGAGACACAAAATGCAAGCTCCTTGAAGTATTATGTTAAAGAAAAACTTCCTTGGCTTGTAGCTCTTGCTAAAGGCAATGGAGTCAATACCTCACAAAACAGCCGAGGCGCCACTCAAATCAAAAAAATTCCCGCATTAGTGCAAGAACACTATGGCTTTAGCAAAGAAGATTTAGAAAGCGCCAGAGCAGCTGCAGTGACCACGTTGGTGTTCGCAAGCGAACTCCTCAAAGAACTCAGACAGATCGCTCACTATCATCCTCAAATTTCTGAAGCCAATATTCATCAATACCTCTACTATTTATATCAAGGTCGTAGGTCCGAAATCATCAAGGCTACAGCCACTCCTTATCAGAATATTAGTATCCGAAAAATTATGGGCCAGAATAACTCGTTTAGAATCACAAGGGAGCCACTCAAATGAGATTAACAAGATTGTTAATTACATCTTTAGCTATTTTTAGTGGGCACATTGGCGCTTTAGCCCAATCAGCTGTTGAGGTTTGCTCGCCAGAGAGAGCATCTGAACTCAGACAGTACGAAAATGAAGGTGTAATTCTGATCGACTCTTGGCTGCAAACTTTTAAAAACAAATACGGAGTTGAAGTAGCGCAAATCCGAAAGCAACGCCATCAATCAGAATTTAAAGCAAAAAATCAGTTAGAGTTAGCGACCAGCGTGCTACTATGTACCCAAGAAAAACTTAGAAAGGGCCTGGTCTATCTCTGTGCAGACAACTTGGCCGGTGACGTGGCCTGGACCTTGCCTGTGATTTCGAGACGAGTTTTTCTTGATCATGATAAATTTTGGAACACGGCCGTGGATTATAAAAGAGCCGTGGTTATCCACGAAGCAACACACAAATGTGGGACGAACGATGCCATCTATTATAAAAAAGGTACCAACCCTCACAATGTGGGCTTCGTCGGCTGGTCGACGATCGCAGACACATACAGCTACTGGGCATATTACAGGCTTTGCATACCAGGAATTGATTGCAATTAAAATGCTATCTTAGTACCACTCCAGTTTGCTCGCATATTTTTTTAAGTTTGAGTTTTGCTCCAAAGTTGATTTCAAAATCATCAAAACTAGAATCTGCAGATACATGAGCAAAATTATAGATAATACCAATGTTTTTATCTTTTATCACCCGACTTAACATCACTTCGTCTCGAACATCTCCAAAAATAAACTCTACTCCTTTTGGAAGCTTGTCTTTGGACGCAAAGCCATGGCGACTTAAATTGTCGTAAGCAATGACTGAATGGTCCTCTGAAAGGAGCTGCATCATTAAATCTTGAGCTTCTTTTGCACAAGCTCCTATTACTAAAATCCCTTTGCTCTCAGTCCCCACACTCACTCCCCTTTTTCCTGCTCAAAATAAAAATCCATTAAAGAATGTAAAGCTTGATAGCGGGTTTTTAGCTTTTCTAAAACAGCTTGTGCTGCCGGATCTTCAGCCTTAGGTTTTAAATCACGCCCTCCAAAGACAGCACCTTCAGGTGCTAGAGCTAATCCCATACCATCAAAAGCAAAGTTATCTCGATGAGGATCAAAAACATCTCGCCCAAAACTCCAGTACTCACCTTGCTTCAAGGATCTTTCATAGAGCGTTGGCAACATATCTTGATGAGAACAATAGACCCTTCGAAAATCTAAACCACTTGTGCCTTCTTTAAATTTTTCTGGAAGATAGAGGTAAAATGGAACGGCATGTTTTTCTAATACTTGCTCCTCTGAAAATTTGATCATCCAAAAATTATGATCACCACTAGCAGCAACAAGAGTTCTTTCTCCGATGGAACTTGCTTTTAATTTACCCATAAAATCAGCAAAAACATCCATGCCGTATCTATAGGCTGCAAAGCGAGACTTTGCGAGTTCAACGGAAGCCGTAAGCTGACCAACCATTTCATCGGGGATCACTAAATCTGGAATTTTATACTCCTTAGGTAGTACAAATGGCGGGTGATTGGTTGTTGTCATGACAACGATAAATTGCGGTTTTTCTGCCTCCTGCAATACTCCATAGACATAATCAAATAGATCTTGGTCGTGAACACCCCAAGGATGAAGTTCAATCTCTCGTTTGAGTTTAGTTGCTATTTCGTGATCTCCAGCAACGTACTGGTAGCCCTGAGCTCTTGCAAATTTTGCAAGCTCTCTCCAACCAGTGTTGCCACCATAGATTAACTTTGTCTCGTATCCATTCTGCGCATAAATTCGCGCTGGCGAGGTTCTAAATGCTGTCCGATAATCAGAGGATTCAGATAAAAAATTATACTGATAACGATGAGGCAAACCTGCCATAAGTGAACTCAAAGAACCAATTGTAGCCCCTGTTGAAGGCAAACAGTTTGGTGTTAGAAAATCTTGCTCAAGGTGAGTTTTAAAATTTCCGACTAAATCAAAAGATCCATTAGCAAAGCGCAGCCAATAGGCCCCCCACCCTTCCAATAAAACCAAAACAACATGAGGAGATTTGAGATTTGACGCTCTCTGAGGCGTCTGCTTAAGAGCACTCCACAACAGGTCAACATCAGACTGACTCGCTGAACCTAATTCATTCTCACCTTTAAAGGACTCTCCAAAATAGTCTAAAACCGCTTGGGAGACTTTATCTTGATATCCAAACCCACGTAAATTGAGATCTTTTTGAGTTGTTGATTTAGTCCTTAATTCAAAAGCCCTGGCAAAAGCTCTGGTTGAATTATAAGCCATAAGGTTTAGCTCAGCACTTTGAGTGACTTCTAGATCCATTTCACTTAAAGGAAAGAGAGCAAAACTACCCCGCGCAACAACGCCATTAAAAATAAATACTGCAAATAAAGTCGTTAATAAAAACCATCTGGAACTAAGTAAAAGGTTTGTTGAGAGGTTCAAAAGACGTTTAAATAAAACACTTACAGCAAAAACTACTAAAGAGATAAGCAAAAAAACTTTTATCACAGGGTAATCACTCCAAATTGTTTTAAGTAGAGCGATGGTATCATCCTCAAAAAAACCAAATATTAAAACATTCAAACGATCTTGAAAATACGAATAAAAAAAGAGGTCTCCAATATTAATCATCAAAAGCACGATTAACATCAAAAGATAATAATTTTGCAGGGCCTTCTCGACACGAGGACCGATTTTGTTCGTAAATAGAAAATAAATAAACAAGAGCAATAAAGGAATGGATTGAATATAGGCGGCCACAGTAAAGTCAAAGCGAATACCCAACAAGAAGGCTTTAATAAAATCACTAGAAGCCATACTCTGCGATGGCACGTAGAGAAAATAAAACACAATTCTAAAAAGACTTTGAATACCTACAAAAACAAAAGTCGATAAAAAATAGGCCCTTATCAGAGACTTCATTTCATCACCTCAATAAGATTTTTGAGCAAGAAATACTGCTGCTCAAAACTCATGCTAGCTTCTCCTTGTTTTGCTTGCTCTGGTAGTAATGGTACATGTACAAAACAAATCTGCTTTCGAAGACTAGAATACTTATGTAACGCTCTAAAGTACAACTCGTTACACACATAAGTGCCGGCTGAGTGAGATACTTTGATTTCTTTTGGCAAACTACCTACGTCAAATGTCCATTCTTCTTGAATATACGCAGCAGGAGCTTCAGCAATAATTCGACGAGCAACGCTCACTTGCCCTGCTTCGTCAACATGTTGGGATTCAATCCAGTTGAGTGCCACACGCTCAAGGCAAATTTGACTGCGACCTGCAGCTTGCCCCAAAAGAAGAACCTGCTGAGGGAACTCAGGTAATGATTCAATAAACTGCTCAAGTCTTTTCTGAGCAGTCTGGTATTCAACTGGCAACTCCAAAAAATAAGAAGAGCTCGGAAACTCTTCATGATACTTTTTAGCTAACATCAATGAGGGATTTAAATCTTGCCCTAAAAATGGTTTAAAACCGGTGAGTAGTATCATAAAGACACTTTCTTTTTATCTAAAAATTTATCTGTTAAATAGAAAGTCGCAGCCCAACTTAAAAGTAAAATATACCTAACACGTGAGCGTTCAAAATTACTTTCTGTTAAGCCAGAAATTAGAAACTCTAAATTCACAGCAATCAACGCAATCGCTAAAGTTTTAACCCATGGAGATTGTGTTTTAAATAATTTTAAAAGTTTAATTAGAACTAAACCAAAGAAAGACAAATAAATCAAAAGACCAACTGTACCTGTGGAAGCCCAAAAGTGCAAAAGCTGGTTGTGTGCATGACTTTTAAAATCAATGCCCACGATTCCTAACTTTTCGTAATAGGCAAATAAGAGTTCTTTGTTTTGCCCCCAGCCAGTACCAAATAGAGGATAATCTTTGACCATTTCCCAGTTAGCCCTCCAGAGAGCCAATCGCTCTGAATCATAGGTTTTTTGAGGATTTAAAGTAAATAAAACACGCTCTCTAAACTGTGGCCAAAAACTATAAAGGGTAACAAATGCTGCAGCTCCAGAGGCTACAGCAATTGCAAAGAGTCTTTTGGACATCAAAGCACTCACAAGCAGAACAGCAAAAAACATCCCAATCCATACACCTCGAGTAAAACTTAAAACCACCGAGGCTCCGCAAGCAAGAGCTGTAAAGAATATTACTTTTTTTAGAGAACCCGAGATTTTTGCAAAACCCGCATAATAAAAAAGTCCCAAAAATAGAAAGATCAAAAATACTGTTAATTGCCCAAAAGAATGTGCGTAGGTCATTGGCTCAGAGAATATTCCGCCAAACCTCACTCCGTGATCAGAAAAAAGTTTTTTGCCACTCACAAAAAATAAAAACATCGGTAGCAGAGACAAAAGCAAAATTGGAACTAAAAAATAGACCAATTTCTCAATCTTCCAATTAATTTCTCTAATTAAAAAATAAAGTGCAAAAACCACAAGGAACCAAAAAGCCTCGTATTGTCTCAACAACCAATACTGGGGGTCATTAAAGTTTAAGAGAAATCCAATGCCTATATTAACGAAGAACAGTCCACTTAAGAGACCAAAGATTCTTAGTGAAGCCGTTAGTTGAATTTGTTTTTTTATAACGAGAAACAAAAATCTTAACACAATCAAAGTAGCAAAAAAATCCATCGCTGATTGTGAAATCAACAAAGAAACAAAAAAGAGCCAGAACAATAAAAATGGTTTTTCTTTTAACTGTGTCACTTGTTACCAGTCTTTGTATAATAAATCTTATTCTGAACTAAAATATCGTTACTCAATTGATAGAAAGCTAAAGCTGCATGAGCATGCCGGCTATAGTCCTGAAATACTGGGTTCTCTAGCTTTAAAATCTTTTCTGGCGATTCATGAGTATAAACAATAACAGAATCTTTATTGGGAGGTCTTAATACAAAATGCAAATCATCTGCGTACCCAATGTCTGTACCAGAGACAAAATAAGCTCCTCCATCTTTATCTCCATAGAGCCACAAGTTCTTGCCCAGACTTGCGTGATGTGGAAGACCTAAAATATCTGCAAGGGTTGGAAGAATATCAGTTTGTGTGGCAACTGTTCTGCGCACCTGAGGTTTTAAAATATGTGGAGCATACAATAACAAAGGAACTCTTTGATTCTGGTAAGCATCTAAACCCATATGATGAGTGTGATCGCCGGTAAAAACAAAAATGGTATCTTTAAAGAAATCTTGCTTTTTAAATTCATCCATCATTTTACCAAGCATCGCATCCGAATAATGAAGAGTGTTTATAAACTTACCATCAATCCTGGAATTCGGCTCTGCTAGAAACTGCTTATGCCCTTTAGGCACTTCATAGGGGGCATGAGTAGTCACTGTGAAGGCATAGGTAAAAAACGGTTTTGGTGCAGAGATAACCTCACTCACTAACCTCTCAAGTGACGGCCCGTCGTCAACACCCCAGACATTGACGGGAATGCTAGCAGTGTCAAAATCTTCTTCACCAATCACTTTGTCAAAAAGCTCTAAGCGTAACATGTTTTCAAGATTGTCAAAATCCAGCTTTCCGCCATGAACAAACAAGTTATAATATCCTTGCTCTTTTAACAGTCGAGACAGACTCGCAAAGTTGTGAGAAAGCTCTTTTCGTCGCATGACAGGAATACCCAATTGATCAGGTTGCGCAGTTAATGTCGAAAACAAGCCTGAAGTTGTTCTAAAGCCAGAAGCAAAAGAGCGAGAAAACCAAACACCCTCACGCGCTAACTGATTAAATACTGGGGTGACACCAAGCCGCTCTTCTTCTCCTAAATACAAATATTTTGAAGTCCAACTTTCAAGAAGAATGATTACGACATTGTATTTCTTGCGCTCAAAGCTTTGGGCAGAGAGCTTTGTTTTTTGCAGCAAGGGTAAGTTAGAGTTGCTAACCAAATCGAGGTTGGGGTCAATTTTTAACTCTTTATAAACAGTTTGCATGGCTGCTGCCGAATCTAAATACTTAACAGCTTTACTTTCTCCAAGAGAGCGAAAAACAACAAAGCCTGAATTCAAAATGGCATTATTTAAATGTACATTTTCACTGAGAAAAGAATCCCCCACACGCAATGGCACTCGCTGCAACCCACCTCGAATTCCAATTATGAGGAGACCTGTTACAGTGACTCCTAAAAAAATGGCAGATAAAACAGCTTTTGTAGTTTTAATCTTTGTTTCACCAATACTAAGAACCCACGTCTGCACCCTTTGATGCAAACCTCTGGCCAGCAAAACAATCAAAGGTAATACGACAATAAAATCTAGAGGTCTGGCTTTTATAGCACCAATAGAAATACTAATGAGAGATCCATCTAGATAAACAAAGGCTTCATATCCCAATTTTTTTGAGGCATGAGGATAGTACAAAAAATCCGCAGCTACCAATAAAAGAGAAACCAAGGCAAACAAGAAACAAATCAAATTAAGAGAAAAAAGCACAGGCTTTTTATCGCGGAGACTCTTTAAATATAATGCTCTTGTTAAGAGAAAAGGAATGAGTAACAAAAATCCAATGGCCGCAAAATCAAAACGCAGGCCTTGTAACAAAGCAACCACTCCCTGTGCTACATTAATATCTGGCACATGGGTTAATAGAAAAGCTATTCGGGCCAACAAAAAGAAACCCAATAAAAACAGATTCAAATAAAGAAAAGACCGCAATTCCTTTAAAACCATGCTCTGAATATGCACCCAAGTAAAACAGGGTTCAACACGGAAGACAAAAAAGTTTTACTCGCTTAGCTAATCAAAGTGGTGCCTAGATTTTGAGCATATTTGACATTTGAACAAAACTAAATTCACTTGCTCGGCCAATCAGCCTTATCATAAGCTACTGCCATGAACTTAAAGCTTAAAAAGCTCATAGATTTTTGGCTCGGTGGCGCCGCCGTGGCTCTCCTCTACTTACCCGTGAGGTTTGCGGGCTTATTGCTCAAGCGAGAGCACCGATTAACGCCTCCGCGTCACTTGGCTTTTGTTAAACTTCTGGGAGGGGGAAGCTTACTCTACTTACTCCCGACCATCCAAAGCCTTAAAGCTACATACCCACAAATTAGAGTTTCCTTAGTTTGCTCTCGACAGATAAAGGCCTTTGCCGAAACTTATGGAGTTTTTGACGAAATCCAGGTGCTCGATGATAAAACTATCGGCTCTTTGATTGGCTCGAGTTTAAGGACTCTTTTGTGGTTATTTCAGAATATCGACACCACTATCGATTTAGAAGTTCACTCAAGATTGACAACAATCTTTACCACTATTTCACTTGCGCCAAACCGTATTGGCCTTGTGGATCACCGTTCGCTTTGGCGCAAACGCATCTACTCCCATGCTGTTTACACCAATCCGTTTCAGACCATTTATGATTACTATGATGCCATTGCTGCCCTATTTGATATTAAAACCATCAACTTAAAAACTGCACAGAGAGCATTTAGAGAACAAATTCTAAAAGTCACTCTCAAAGAAAACATTGAGAACTATTTCTGCGTGGGAGTAGGATGTTCAGACTTGGCTTTAGAGCGTATGCTTACTGAGAAAGAATGGTCTCAGCATCTGGAGGCCATTGCTTTAAACTACCCAAATCTCACAATTTGTTTTTTAGGCAACCAAAAAGATAGCCTTGAGGTGGAGAAAATTGTCAACCTCCTATCTAAAGAAGTTCAGTCGCGAGTGAAAAACCTTTGTGGCAAACTTAATCTCCAAGAATCTTGTCGTATCTTAATCGAAGCTAGATTTTATATTGGGATCGATTCTGCACTAGTTCACTTAGCAAGATTTTTAGAAAAACCCGTCATAAGCTTTTGGGGCCCCACAAACCCTACTGCTCTTATGCGCCCCTTGCCCAGCCCCTCGCTGGCAATTTACAAAAAACTCCTTTGCTCACCTTGCGTGCACTTAACAGAAAAGCCTCCTTGTAATGGCCAAAATATTTGCAATCAACATAGCGATAAAACAAAGCAGATTATTGAGTTTATACAAAATGATCTCGAAATAAAAGTTCCAGCAAAGGTTCGCCATGTTGATTTTTGGACCTATTATCCAGACAACTCTGAAACCCCGAGGAGATTAAGCCTTGAAGTGGAATATTAAAAAACTCGCGATTCTTAGCTCCCTCGCTCTTGCCCTTTTTATTGTTTTAACACGTCTTTTGTTGACTCCAGTGGATGATCTTACTCATCGCCATTTTACCCGTGGAGATGCCTTTAGTGACATCAATACTTATTCTGCTGTTCAGTATTTTTATGAACACGGTTTATGGGAATCAAAACTCAGGCCCGTTCATCGCTATGACCCACAAAACGGAAGCCCTCATTTGCGAGTCTATACTCATTATCCTGCACTGCCAGATGTTGCGGTGGGGATCTGGTCCAAGTTAATAGACTCTACGGATATTCGCTGGGTGAGAGTGTTTCCGTTTTTGCTTTCTCTGGGCTGGCTCTTTTTAATGTGGAAATTCTTAGGAACTTTTTTGGGGGATACACCACAACGGTGGGTTGGCTTTTGCCTACTAGTTGTGTCTGGCTATTTTATCCCCTGGGCCGACAGCATTCACAAGCACCCCTGGGAAGAGTTCTCTAAATGGCTGTTCACTCTTTTGCTTTTTTATTATTACACCAAAGGCAGATCATTCTGGATATTAGGTCTGCTAGGTGTTGTAGCCTTTTTTACATCCCATACATCATTTGAACCCATTGTTTATATAGCCGTGCTCGTTGTTGGCTTTTCTATGGTCTTTGAAAAGTCTTGGTGGAAGGGTTTTTTAAGTCGTGAGAGCTGGTTTTTAGGATTTTGTTTTGTCTTGGGTTTTGTCTCACATATTTATTTAAATGCGCTCTACTTTGGCTCGTGGCAACTGGCACTGAATGATTTGCACGAGGCACTGGCGCACAGAACTGCGAATTGCCCTGACCCAGCGCTTTGTGGCATGAGCTTTTTAGACCATCTTCAAATTCCGCTTGTGGCCAATAGCCGTATCGAAAGATACTTTATCATCCCTGGCATTGCTATGTTTTACTTTTGTTGGCTAGCTTATAAAAAACTAAAAACAATCGATACAACTAAAGCTCAACTCTTTTTAGTTTTTTTAGCGGCTAGTTTTAGTTGGTATTTTTTTATGAAACAGCACGCCTGGGTTCATCACTTTGTCGGAAAGCAGTCGGGTCTTGCCTTCGGAATTGCAATGGGCGTTGGTGGATTGCAGTATCTCCAAAATTTAAAAGAAAGATGGAAAGGACTCTCACTTTCTTTAAAAAGCCTACAAGTTCTTTTTATTACCTATATTGTGGCAATGGCTCTCACCCAACAAGTCATCGAAATCTGGTGGAAGCATGGCTTGGCTTTGTGGCTTAATTAACTGGCCTCACTCACGCAACTTAGAGTAACTCACACGCACTTGGTAGTTGCCGACATTTGCCAACAGTTGAGGATCCAATGTGACCGCGTTGCCACTTACGGTGTAATCCATATTGGCACGCAAAACTGCTCCATTTAAACTCACAGAATCTACAGCCACAAAACTTGTGTCGGTAACTCTGAAGTTGGTCTCAGCATAGAGCAAAATGTCCTCAGTCAGCTTTGCGAAAGAGCTCTTCCAGTTTGTGTCACAGACATTGTACGCCATACCTTGAGTTTGTGAGATAAGCGAAGCATAGTTTTTGCTTTCGCGATACAGACAAGGGCTGGTCTTTTTATCAAAGGCAATAAAACCAAAAGTTTTGTACGCATTGACTCCTCCAAAGGCCTGACTCATGCGGGTCTGAAAAGTCGATGGTAAAATAAAATCCTCATTTTGCACCAAACCATCTTTAACAATCACGTCAATATTCTTAGGGTTGGTGGCAGAGTCATATTGAATATGAGACTGCGAGGTTAAACCACGAGAATCGTCGTCTGTAACAAAGACAAACACTTTGTAAGAGTCTTGTCTAAAAAAACTATTTAAAGCGCCATAAACTTTTGAGTAACGCTTTTTACTTTTAATGCCAATACAAAACGTATCACCGGCATCAGGCGCTTCTGGACAAGTAGCCGCAGCTGCTACCAACATCGGATTGTAACTGTGGACCATAAAAGGGATTTGAAGACCCTTAGAGGAATAGTCTGTAAGGTTGATTTGAGTGCGATATTTCACATTAGACATGACTTCTTGGCGAGAGATCAGAGCTAAATTGATGTCAGCATCAGCCTCTAAGGATTCGACAAAGGCTTTAAAGTTAGCTTTAACATTGTTGACACTGTCTTCCATCGAAGCCGAGTTGTCGATAACCCACACTACATCAATGGGCTTTTTAGAAGTTTTAGCTTCAAAAATCTGTTCTGCCAGAACAGTGGCTGACTGATGATGAACAGATGATACAATACCGATACTATCCTCAACCCACTCCTCAGCAGGAACGCTATCAAGCTCGCTTCCAGAGCTGATATCTCCATCAGAAAAATTTGTTTCTAAAACATTAGGGTCTTCTGCAATTTTGGATACAAACTCATCGGTCAAAAACTGATCCTGTCCGCAGTTTTGAAAAGAAAGAGCCAAGACAGCAAAAAGAGAAGTTATCAAAATGAAACGTTTCATAATCCCCTCCAACAAGTAGTAAGAGCAAAACCTGTTCCTGTAAAAGTTGGATTAATTAAACTTGAGATTATAAAACAGCACACAAAAGCTCCAACTTAGATTCAGACTAGCAATATTAGCTTAGATATATCAAGAGGTTAAGGCAGCAATGCCTAGATCTAGAACAGTGTCTAGCAATAATTACGATAAATTAGATTTAGTTTTTATTATCTTGTTCCGTTTTTAAATCAGGCCTAGATGAAGAGCAATTCTATTATTCAAGTCTTCGATCTGCTTTTTTGTCAATGAAGATAGCTTTTGCTTGAGTCGAGTTTTATCAATGGCTCGGATCTGATCAACCAGCGCCTTAGATTCCTTGTCCATCCCCTTTGGTTGACCCAAATAGAGTTCATGCCTAAAAACTTTGTCTAGCCTCTGTGAGGTTATAGGAATGACGGTGATGATCCTCGAGTGAATGTTCGCGAGATCGTTGGTAACAACTATGACCGGTCTAGTTTTTTGGATCTCTGATCCCCTAGTGGGATCCAAATCTGCTAAAAAAATATCTCCACGCTCAATTTTCATTGAGAGAATCTCCAAGATTAGCATCTAGCCATTCTGCAGATTCCGAGTCGAGCTCGGCTGATGCCTTGTATCCCTCAATCAATTCTTTCATCAAAGTTTCGTTAGAGTTTCGCTCAAAGTATTGATTTAATGCCTCTGCAATGACAGAGGATCTCTCACGAGGCTTGACTGTTCTTCTCAATTTTTTAGCAACCTTTTCTGGCAAGGTAATATTCATCCTGACTGCACTCACAACCTCTCCTTTTAATACACAGTATACTATACACATATTAGTGTGTATAGTATAGAAAATAATATCAAAATAACCAATGAATTAATTACCTTAAAGCCTAACTTGCCTTTTTACCTAACACTTGATGGTTGATCTCGTGCACGACGTTAGCCATTTGCAGGGCTTGAGAACTAATCTCTTCTGCTGTTGAAGCAATCTCCTCAGAGGAAGCCGCATTGGACTGCACCGACTTATCAAGGTTATTCATCGCACTGTTAATTTGTTCAATTCCAGAAGCCTGTTCCTCAGAGGCTGCAGCGATTTCTTTGTTTAACTCAGTGACTTTTTTAATTGAACCAACAATGGATTTAAAGACAGCTCCAGACCTATTTGCCTTAGAAGAACCCTCTTCAACCTTTTCTACAGACTCTTTTATGAGATCAGTAATATCTTTGGCAGCAATGGCAGAGCGCTGAGCTAGAGTGCGCACGGCATCTGCGACAACGGCAAAGCCTTTTCCTTGCTCCCCGGCACGAGCCGCTTCAACTGCAGCATTGAGAGCTAATAAATTGGTCTGAAAAGCAATGTCTTCAATCACACCGATAATCTCTTGGATTTTTTTAGAAGAAGACGAAATCTCGTTCATACTATTGAGCAGATCATCGATTTGCACTTCTCCCTGATGGGCTTCTTCTGAAGAGTGCTCAGCCAGCGAAGCCGCTTGTTTGGCATTGTCTGAGTTGAGCTTAACCATAGAGGTTAGTTCTTCTAAAGACGCCACTGTTTCTTCTAGTGAAGCTGCCGAGTTGCTAGCTGCTTGAGACAGTGACTGCCCTGCAGTTGATAGCTGAGTGATGGCATCTGTGACTTGAGCATTGGAGTTGCTTAGTTTTTGTGAAAGGCCACTGATATGATTGGCGATGTAGGCTGAACAAAAATAGAGCGCAATCAACAAAGCCACCAAGCCCACAAAGGATACAGTTATTTGAAGTTGCACTAAAGTATTAGCATCAGCAAAGACCGCAGAAATTGGCACCTTGATAATAAGAGACCAAGGCAGTTCTGTCTCCCCCATACGAATGGGATAAGAAGACAGAAGATACTCCACTCCATCAACAGTGCTCTGGCCGACTACTTGATAACTCTCTCCCTTTTGAATAGCTGCAATGAGTTCATTGTGATTTAGTTCAAACTGAGCAGGTTTTGTGACCAAGCTACTGTCAGAGTGAGTAACCCAATTGCCAGAATTTGAAACAATATAAGCTTGTGTTCCCTCAAAAGGTTTAATTTCTTGCACCAGGGTTGTCAGTGATTTTAAATCGACATCCACTCCCGAGACTCCAATTACTTTGTCTTGAAAAACAATTGGCACTGCTGCAGATGTCATGAGTGTTGCAACACCAGCAATGGGGTAAATATAGGGCTCGATAATTGTCTCGCGCTTTCTTTTAGCTGGAACAAGGTAGTAATCTCCGGCTCCTTCTTTGGTATAATCCAAAAGAGGAGACAGAGTGGCCTTGTTATTATCGTAAGACCAATAAGGAACAAATCTCCCCGTGGAGTCATTCCAACCTTTGCCAGCAAATTCGCTGTCCTTGCTATCCCATGCGTTAGGCTCAAAGCCCACCCAGGTCCCAATAAGATTGTTGTTGCTCTCTAAGAGGGCCTTTAGCTCTGCAGCTACCAACTCTCGATCTACGATCCCCGCTTGCTTTTTGGCGATAAGAGTTTGACTTGAAGTGCGTGCCACAGAAAGGGCCTTTTCAAATTCGAGTCGCACCTTACGAGCCTCTGCTTGAGCAGCAGCATTTAAATAAGCTTGGGCACTCGCGTGAGTCATTTGATTCGTTTTGTAAGAGCTGATAAAGGTAGTTAATGAGAGAACCGCAAGCGCAATAAGACCTACCGGTAAAGCGATCTTTAGCTTCATAGACAGAGAACCATAACTGAACATATCTTTCTCCTTTTAACTAAATTTTAAATGAACTGATTTTAAGTTTCGGCGAGCGTAAACAAAAGTTTAGTCATAAAATTGATTGTGTTTACGAGGCATTTTTACCTTGTAAAACACTTTAGAAAATTAAATATCATCTGAAAATAAAAGCCATCCGAGGGCTTTTCAAAAAAGTTTTTAACAACTTTTTAATTAAAATCTCTTGATTGTAATTTCGCAATTACCAGAGACAAAGGTCCTGAATGAGTTCAATGCTTGTTAACTTTTGTACAAAACGTGAGACCTCATCTGGCAGATGTCTTAAAGATATTTTCATTGCCTCATTTCGCTAAGAATCATCACACTTATAAAAATACCCTCTTTACATTTTAATGATTTTGCATAAGTCTCTAAATATGCAAGATATCCGATGGCACCAGCGACTAGATAATTATGAAAGCGCTTTATCACAACTGAAAGATGCAGTAGAATTAAGTCAAAAAAGAGCACTCAGTGAACTAGAAAAACAAGGCCTGATACAGGCCTTTGAGTTTACGCACGAACTTGCATGGAATGTACTTAAAGACTACTTAGCCTATCAAGGAACTGTAGATATCACTGGATCGCGCGACGCCGTAAGAGAGGCATTCTCACGGGGCATTTTAAAGGATGGTCACACTTGGATGGAAATGATCCAAAGCCGAAATAAGACATCACATACATATAACAAAAGTGTCTCAGACGAGATTACTGACAAAATTTTGAATCAATACTTTAAGGAGTTTCAGACGCTTCAAGAAACCCTTCTGAAATTTAAAAAAAATAATGATTTCCAATAGTGAATTTGGACTGACCTCTACAGATATCCAGAGAATCAAAAATACATTGGCCTCTTTTCCTGAGGTTCAAGAAGCTATACTTTACGGTTCTAGAGCCTTGGGTACCCATAAGAATCATTCGGATATTGACCTAACATTGACAGGGCCAGATTTAACCTTAACAAAACTGCTACAGGTTGAAATAGCACTTGAAAACCTACTACTTCCCTACAAATTTGACTTGTCTATCAAAAGTAAAATAGAAAACAGCAGCCTCGTTGATCATATTAATAAAGTGGGTATAATTTTCTACAAGAGTCACAACCGAGAAGATTAAACACAAAAGAGACGCTAAATCTGGCACTCAGCCAATCTCCCGACTACATTATAGTTTTAAAAAGGTTCAAGCGGCTTTGAATTTCATTGCGAAGGTCATTTTTAATAAACCTGAAGCGATCATCGTCTGATATCTCTGCCCATAATGTCTCTACCTTGTCTTCAACCAAGTTGCACATCTCCCTCATCGTTGTTACAACGATGTCTTTCTTTTTATTAAAACCTAGAGCTTCAGCCAGCATTTCAAAGTTTTTCTTTTTCATTTTACCTGCATACCGTTGGCCCCCTATGGAAAAGGCAAATGCAGAGGACATGTTTTTATAAATACTTGTAGAAAGCAAATCATACATGGGCGCCAACTGATGACTTCCATCGACACACAAAAAAGACATGTTTTTAGAATGCGAATCATTATTGCCAATCAATAAATTAAAGACCAACCACTTCAAGATCGCCTCGAGATCATGAATCTTGTTATCAGATACCTCACCAACAACTTTATAATTCTCGGCAAAGGAAGGCCCTCCGTCTTCTTCGTATTTTTCAGCAGAAGGGATTCCCTGAGCTTGGCACAAATCGAACTGATGCAGACGCTCCACCATGCCATTTTTTTCTACTCTACGATCGTAACGTTCTACTAAGAACAAAAGGTGCTCCTTCCCGACCAATTGAATATTTGCAGTATTTAATCCACACAACTTAGCTAGTCTCATACACAGATACTCGTTTTGGACGGAGTTCATAACTCCAGAGAGCCTTGTTGGTGGCTTTAGGATGTGGGTTGTAGGTTTTGCGTCTGCTGGTAAAAACAACTTTCCATTTTGAAAAATCACCGGGATTTTATCCTGGGCCCCAGCCAATGAAAAACGCCCCTTATGATTTACAAGGCTGTGTACATAAAGGCTTTCTTTGTTATTTATAACTTGGTCTATTTCCTCGAAGGAAAGCTCCTCCATTTCTCCTTTGAGTATATGGTCTGGGGCTTCTTCCAAGGGAGTGATCTCAAGGGCGCCGGCACAATCAAGCCCGTAACTTTCTAATAGTTGGTAAGGATCCTCAAAACTTCGTTTTAGGACTTGCGCAAAAAGTTTTAAAGTATCACCTTCAGGCAGAAGGTTATCAAAGTATGCCTTCGTTAGACGATTGTTAAACTCATCTCGTTGCAAAGGCAAAGCTGGCGACAGCGGGAAAGAGTTACTGCTTGAAATCCATTTTTCTGAATATGAAAACCCGAGGGTGTCGTCTGGCTTTTTAAGCAACACCCCGACGTGTTGCTTTTTATAAAAGACATTTAAGGGGCGCTTCATTTGCTTTTAACCTTGATATAAATCTCGATATTGCAAAGCTTAAGAATCTTTAAAAGCGTCGACAACTTGATATCGGATTTTTGATTTTCGAAGTTCAAAACGGCATAACGTGAAAGGTCGGCATACTGACCCAACTTTTCACTCGTAACCCCTTGAGCCTTACGAACTCTCCGAACCTCTTCTGCTAGCTGAGATGAGCTCGTAATACGCGTATATTGCATATAGCCTCCAAAAGTTGCCTACAATCAACATTTTAAGCTTTTTTTAAAAGAAAGTCCACTACAAAGTTGCTTAGAGGCAACTTTTGCAGCTCCAATGCGGACTTTTGACTAAAAAGTTTCATCAAGACAACATTTTAAGATCTAGGACCCTCTAGCGATGGATCCTTCAGGATTTGAACTCTTCAGATAAATTCTCTTTCTCAGCTTCGGATAAAAAAGATTCTACACACCGCAGAGCCACAATACACTCCGCCCCACAAAATGCAAAAGCCCGACCTGCTCCTCGCAAAGTCGGACTTTATTTGGGTCCCACTTCAGAAAGGAGGACCCATGAATAAACCTACACGGTATAGGTCTATTCGGCGGTTTTTAGGACTTACTAAAGCCGTCTTGAAGATATTTTTGCTTTTGCTTGATATCCTTGAGCGACTCTTTTAAGAAACCAATACTTTCTGATCGTTTTTAGCTTCGGTACGATTTTGGATCACAGATCAATGATTTAACCGGAGGCTCGGAATCCGATGCCCCGCTTTGCGAGGGGCGTCTCAAAAACTAACGCGAACGTTCCCACTCAAAAGCTGATCTGCAAATAAGTTCCAAATCATTGTGCTTAGGTTGCCACCCGAAAGTTTTTTTAATTTTTGTAGGATCTGCGACAAGCATAGCAGCGTCCCCGGCTCTGCGAGGCTTTTCTTCGATTTTAAAATCGACTTTTGAAACCTGCTGCACTGTTTTTAAAACTTGCTTTACCGAAGCACCTTGCCCGTAACCGCAGTTAAAAATGTCTGACTTGCCACCTTTAAACAGATATTCCAAGGCCAGCACGTGAAGATCTGCAAGATCTTCCACATGGATGTAATCACGAACACCCGTGCCGTCTGGAGTGGGATAATCTGTACCGAAAACCCCCACTGAAGGTCGTTTGCCACAGGCGGCTTCACTAGCAACTTTGATCAAATGGGTCGCATCTTTGGTACGCTGGCCATTTTTGCCGTTCAAAGCGGCACCTGCCACATTAAAGTACCTTAATGACACGCTGGTTAATCCAAAAGGTATTTCGCAGTCCCGAAGGATCTGCTCACTCATTAGTTTGGACATGCCGTAGGGGTTTAAAGGAGCTGTGGCCGTCTTTTCTGTGACCAAGTTGCTGGTTTCAGAATCTCCGTAAACGGCTGCTGTTGAGGAAAAGACCACGTGTTTTACGCCAATAGCCACACAGGCTTTCGCTAAAGAAACCACACCTTGAGTGTTGTTTTCATAGTAATCCAAGGGCTTTTCGATGGATTCGGGCACAATCAGTTTGGCTGCAAAATGAATGACGGCAGAGATCTTTTCTTCACGCAGGACGGCTTCAAGATGGCTTTGATCTCGAACGTCGCCTTTGATGAGCTTTACACCTGCAGGCACAGCTTCAGAGAAGCCTGTGGAGAGGTTATCGAAAACCACAGGATTATAGCCTGCGTCTAAAACTTTTTGAACTGTGTGGGAGCCGATGTAACCGGCGCCTCCGGTGATGAGGATATTCATTTTTCTGCCTCTTGAGATAGTTGAGACACCAAATTTAGCCAATCATTATTAAATCTGTCTACACCAAACTGTTTGGCAAAGTTAAGACCATTGCCAGCGTAGTAGGCCCTGTTGCTAATCACCTTCTCGATCAAGCCTGGTAGTTGCGAAGGATCTCTACATATTTCTTGTTGGCCCCCTTCAAGCACTTCTTTCATTCCACCGTAGCCAGTTCCAATTACGGGAGTTCCCATAAGCAACGCCTCGTGAGCGATACGATTCCAACCTTCAGCGAATTGACTCATTAATACCACGACACTTGATACCTTTAATAAGCACAAATAGCTTTTAAAATCCAAATCCAGATGAAGACAGTGAACACTTTGATCCCTGACTCCTGAGGTTATCAGAGTGTATTCTGATCCCTGAAGAGCATCAGCAACTAAATGCGCTCCCTTTTTTAGCTGAGGGTTGCCAATATATATAATTTTCTTCCCTTTCAACGAATACTTCTCCAAGAACAAATTAACTTCTTCATCGGAGGTTGAGTATTTCTCCAACTCAAATCCACAGTATATGAGATGGACATTTGAATATCCCTTGTCGACAAAATATTGCTTCCAGTACTCAGCAATAACTACAATATGCTCTGACTTTCTGATGACAACCTTAAAAACCCATTCAGTAATATCTTGAAATAATCGAGGAAGAAAGGAACTCCCTGACGAATCAATATGGTAGATAACCGTCAATCCACTCTTTTTAAAATTGAAAAAAGCTGACTGAAAACTTCTGATTAAAAAGGCGTCCGTTCTCTTTGCAAATAAGTACTGCTTAAACAGATAGGCGGGAGCTTCGAGCAAACGACCGATGCCCTTTAGTGAAAACGCAGCGGAAACAATTTGGTAGTCATGCCGTGACGAGAGTGCTGCATCGATCATTTTTTCATAAATGATGCCGCCATAACCTTTTTTGGAGGTGCTTAATCTAGATATCTTCATTTGACTCCTCTTAATTCGACAGTCATTTTAGTCGTCCAGAACTCTCCTGAAGCTAAAGTTTGAATCCCGAACTTTTCATTGAAGTCTCCAGAAAAATCAACTTGATCAGCAACGCCCCACCATGGCTCAATGCACAAAAATTTGGAAGGATTCTTACTCCATAATCCAAAAAAGGGCGCTCCGCCAGTCCTTAGCGTTATAGAATTACCTGATACGTCAGATAGTGAAATAGTCTCTGGTGCGTCATACACAATGACCCATGCATCTTTTGCAAATGCATCCTCTCCAATCATTAGACGCCTCTCACATAGCGCAAAAAAACTGCTCATATCTAATAGGCCGTCTCGCAAACTAAAGCGCCCCTTAAAAATAGAGTTGCCTTCGACGACTAAGGCCAATTTATCCTGCTCAGGCAATACAAAAGCAGGATGCCAGCCAACATTAAAAAATATCTGGCTAGAGTCTAAATTGCGAACTCGATAAACCAGGTCTAAGCCTAGATCCGTAGCAGTATAAATGACCTCGAAAGAAAATCTGAATGGGTAAACTGAAAGCGTCTCCACATTGTAATTTAAAGAAAGATGCAGCATTGACTCGCTTTGGTCTACCACTGAAAACTCTAGATCTCGTGCAAATCCATGCTGCGTCAGGCGATATTTCTGGCCATTGAAATTGATGGTATCTGAATTCAACCTACCGACAATTGGAAAAAGATGTGGAGCATTTCGAGCCCAAGGCTCTATTGCTGGCCAAATCCAATTATGTTTTCGACCTTTCTCCCAAAGGCCCGTCAACTCAGCGCCTTTCGTGCTAACCTTGGCAATAATATTGTTAGATGTAATTTCGCAAAATGCCATGTTGAAAATTCTTATTGATCCTCTCCGCTTAATCAATAACTATGTGCCTCTGACTTTGAGGTGTATATGATTCCTGTCGTACTATCTGGTGGCTCTGGTACCCGTCTTTGGCCACTTTCGCGTGCAAAACTTCCAAAGCAATTCTGCTCAATTTTCGAGCACAGTCTCCACACTATGACTCTCAGGCGACTTACAAAACTTGGAGTCCCATGGGTCGTCACATCTAAAAGTCTACGTGATTTGACCATTAAAAACATGAATGACCTCGGGATAGACTCGAGAAATCTTGTCCTTGAACCCATAGCAAAAAATACTGCACCTGCAATTGCACTTCTGACTTATCATCTTTTACAAAAAGGATTAACTGACGAAGTCATCGGAATCTTTCCCGCTGACCATATTATAGAAAACGAAGAAGCCTTCTTAGCTGCAGTTCACTTGGCAAAGCAAGAAGCCACAAGCGGAAAAGTTGTCACTCTTGGAATTAAGCCCGAATACCCTGCAACCGGATACGGATATATACAAACTTCAAAAACATCAAATTTCACACAGGGAGCTCTAGCCAGCTACTCGGTGGAAAAATTCCACGAAAAGCCTTGCCATGAAAAAGCAATCTCATTCTTACAGGAGGGCAGTTTCTATTGGAATGCTGGGATATTTGTATTTACCGTGGCCACAATGGCAAAGCTATTAGAACAGCACCAGCCATCTTTATGGAAATCCGTCTCAGAACTCAATATTGACCTGAGTAATATTGAAAACATCTACAGTAATGTTGAGAATATCAGCATTGACTACGCAATAATGGAAAAGCTTTCGGCAGACAGACTCTCCTGTGTTCCTTGTGATATTGGCTGGAATGATGTTGGCTCTTGGGATGCTATTGCGGAACTTCTAGGCGGAGCACATTCTAATAACAAAATAGAAGTTCAAGGACAAAACAACTTTGTTCAGTCAACCACAGATAAGACTTACGCTTTTGTCGGGGTGGATAATTTGATTATTGTCGACACTGCAGACGCCACTTTAATTACCCAAAAAGGCGCCACACAATCTGTGAAAGAGGCTGTTGATATCTTAAAGTTGAAGC
>JBKHVM010000039.1:0-24719 GCA_046570065.1 Bdellovibrionia bacterium | reverse complement strand
GGACATGCCGAAGATCCTCAACTGTCGAAGTAACAAGATGATGCTCCCAATATTCTTTGATCGGAGTTCCGCCTTCAACTTCAGCCAATATGTTGGGCCATTGAACTTTGTCACTCCAATGGGGACTAAAAACTTTTATAAGCTTCGCTGAGCCTCCAGACAAAAGTAGTTGCTGGGCATCTGTTACTTCATAGGCACCGACCTCTTTGAGTCGGCTCTTGACGGTGTTTCGAGCGATTTGTAGCTCAAGAGCAATGGTCTGAAAACCAAGCCCGCTAGCTCGTTTGCGGATCAATTCATCAATCATCTTTGGACCCTTCTTTGTGGCCACCAGTTCCCCCTTTGGCGAAAGCCATTGGGATTACCTGATGAGCCATTAAAAAGCCCTAACGATCCGCGTTATGGGTGGTCAAATGGTGCAATTGACCTGGTCAAACCCTGAAATCGGGGTGGTCAAATCGGTGAAATTTGGGTGGTCAAAGTTGGTGAAATCCGACAAATACACTCCAAGTAACAATTTTGGAGTGCATCCTTTTAAGTTGTTTGAAGATGGAAAAATATTACTTCATGGAAAATAAAAGTATCATTGTTACAGAAGAGCTATATCCTTTTTTGTCCAAAGATGAGGTTTTTGCGACCATCAAACGTTGGAGTCAGAAAAAAAATATCGTACCGAATGTTAATTATGCCAATGATCCCTTGGTTGTTGAAAGTTTAGCTCATAGTTTTGAAACAAAACTGCGTGATGGCTTTTTTTATATTGTAAGAGGGAGTGGTGATATTATTTGTTTTTCGGGAATGTATTATTTCGAGGATAGGGCTTTGGGTGGGCATCGCACTTTGGTTAGCCCTGAGTTAGCGTATACGGATTATTTTTTTCATACTCGTTACATCACTCCCAAACAGATTCAGCGGGCCATAAAAGATCAACGTCGTGAGTATTCGGTCTGCTTTAATGAACATAACAAGCGCATTTATGATCACTTCAAGTTTAGAGTCGAAAGCAACCGCTTTCCTCGCGGACTTGAGTTCTTAAAGTATTTTGAATTTGCTGGTAAGATGATGATCAATCATACCGAACAGTGGGTGATGTCTCTTGATCTACATAAAAATAGAGATCTTCTTTTGTCTCTTTTTGCAGATAATCTACTTTAGTGCTTTTTGAATTTCATTCGCCAAATGATCAGCAATGGTTCTAAGCCGTGCCGAAGATGAAAAGTTCAAAGGTGATAAAAGAGAAACAGGTAAATTGGCAGAAGTCCATTGAGGGAGGATTTGAATCAACTCATGGGAGTCGATATGACTTTGGCATAAAAATGCAGGAATCAAAGTAATGCCACCACCAGCAAGTGTCGCACTCAAAAGACTCGACATTTGATTGCTAATGATGCGAGGGCGTATGGTGATCTGTTCAGATTTTGTCTTATGTTTGAGGCGCCAGCTGTTTGTTGAGGAGTAGCTGCTAAGGGCTAGGCAATCATGAGAGCGTAAATCAGAAATTTTAGTAATTTTGGGCTTTTTGTTGAGATATTTTGGTGAAGCAACGAGGATGAGTTTTAGGTCTCCCACTTTTTTGGCTTTTAAGGAGCTTTCCTTGAGATGACCAATTCTGATGGCTAAGTCGATACCGTCTGCAATTAAATCCAAGAGTTTATCGGTGTAATTTAAATCAAAAAATAGATTTGGATAATTCTGACTGAGAGCTGCGATAGCAGGGGCGATAATTTTTGATCCCAGGTCTTCGGGGGCGGTGAGTTTTATTGTTCCCGCTATAAGGCTTTCATTGCCATGGAGTGATTTATGAGCTGTCTCGAGGACTTCTATGGGGCTTGCGCAAGTTTCGTAAAATGCTCTGCCGGCAGGGGTAAGAGTCTGATGGCGGGTGGTGCGTACAATGAGCTTAGTGCCAGTTTCCTTTTCGAGTCGTGTGATGGCTTTGCTGACCGTGGATTTAGGAAGCTTGAGTTGGGCTGCCGCTTTAGTGAAGCTCCCATATTTAATAACATAAACGAAGATATGTACGAGTTCGAGCTCCATATTGTTTCCTTATAGAAACAGTATATTTCAATCTATGCTACTTATCAACAGTGTTAAAGGAGGGCATAATGATTTCAAGAAATAAACTGTCATTTTGACAAATATAAAGGAGATGCAAATGAGATCAGTACTATTCACTCTTGTTGCCTTAGCGGCATCAGTAGCTACAGCACAGTCTTATCAAATTGATACAGCAGCAAGTGTTATTGAATGGAAGGCGGGTAAAAAAACGGGTAGCTTCCATAACGGTCAGATTAAAGTCAAAGGTGGAACTGTTGAAGTCGATGCTAAGGGTGAAGTAAAAGCTCTGCAGGTTAACGTGGATATGAAGACGATCAGCAATGAAGATCTCAAAGATAGCCCAGAATATCAGAAAAAGTTAGTAGAGCATCTTTCAAGTGATGACTTTTTTAAAGTGGACAAGTTTCCAGAAGCCAGCTTTAAGCTGACAAGCATTAAGGCAGTTACTGGAGTTAAAAATAAGTACTCATTAAAAGGTGACTTAACGATCATTGGAGTTACCAAGACCATAGAGTTTCCTGCAGAAATATTGTCAGAAAAGGACAAGTTAGTTGGGAGTGCAGTTATTAAGATCGAACGCTTGAATTGGGGACTTCAATATGGCTCAGGCAGCATCTTTAAAACTTTGACAGCTGATAAAATCATCAATGATAGTTTTGACTTAAAACTCAAGTTCACGGCTAAAAAATAAGGTCTGTAATCCAAACGCCTCCACTGCTTTAGCAGGGAGGAGTTTTTTTAGTTAATTTGAGGTAATAAGGTAAGTCTATGCACAAATTAAGATGGAGTAGACGAGATATCCTAAAAACTGTTAGCTTAGCACTTTTGGGTAGTGGGTTATATAAAGCGGGAGATTTGTTTATGCAAAATTCACAAAGCAGTTCTGACAGCGCTCAAAAAATGCCTGTTGTTTTTGTAGGCCATGGATCTCCGATGAATGCTATCGCTAACAATTCCTACACACAAATGTTGGAGAAGTTAGCGGCAGAGATCCCAACACCAAAAGCCATTTTAGCTGTATCGGCCCATTGGATGACCCGAGGAACTTGGATTACGGCAATGCAGGCTCCTAAGACAATCCATGATTTCTATGGTTTTCCAGAAGCGCTCTTTCAGGTGCAATACCCCGCGCCAGGAAATCCAGACCTAGCTAAAAGCATCAGTGAACTTATTCAAGTTCCTAAAATCGAAAAAGATCAAGACTCTTGGGGCTTGGATCACGGTACTTGGGCTGTTTTAAAGCACATGTACCCTCAAGCTAATATTCCAGTCCTGCAGTTGAGTTTAGACATGACACAAGTTCCAGAGTTTCATTTTGCTCTCGGTAAAAAACTCGCGATACTTCGTGAGCAGGGCGTGCTCATTTTGGGCAGCGGAAATCTCATTCACAATTTACGCATATTAAACTGGGACGAAAAAGCGGCCCCTTTTGTTTGGGCTCAAGATTTTTCTAATTGGCTCAAAGATAAACTAAACAAAAAGGATTTTTTGCCTCTGGTTAAGGATTTTCACGATGTCGAAGGGGGCAAGTTGAGCATCCCAACTTTAGAGCATTATTTACCAGCACTATATGTCTTAGGTGCTTTTCAAGAAAATGAAGAAGTGCAAATAGACTTTGATGAGATTCAAAATAGCTCCATTTCAATGTTGAGTTTCAGGAGTAGATAGTTAGCAAAGCACTATCTAATTCTAGACATGAATAATTTTGATGAGGTGAGTTCCTCGAATATCATCCATCTTTTGAAGCACAAAGGAAGAACCTAAGAAATTTTCGGTCTGTTTGAGTATATCAATACCATGAGCAGATTGATCTCTGAGGAGAACATAAGCTTCACCATTGGTATTTAAACTCTTCGTGATAAACTTCAAAAGCCCTTTGAAAGTCCCATCTATAAAAAAACGACACCTATTTTTGAATTCAGAAGGGGATAGAGATCCCTGCGAAGTTTCAAAATAAGGCGGGTTGCATAGAATCAGATCATATTTTTGCATGTTATCGCTGAAGCTTTCATAATTAATATTTAAAAAATTAATTACTGTCTGATTGCTTCGTGGAAATTTAGCTTTTAGAGTTTCGACATTCATTTGAAAGTAAGGTGAATAGATCTCTTGAACTTCTATAAAATCAATCCTTATAGGAATATTCTGTTGTTCTGCTAAAAGGTGATGAAGAAAATCTAAGCCGATAATTCCACAACCAGCACAAAGATCTAGTACTGTTGTAGGCAATTTATTATGAGAAGTGAGCATTTCAAAAACATTACGTGCCAGAAATACAGAGTCGTGAGAAAACCGATATTGGTCTGGTTGGTGATACATAATTGTTGGAAACTTATTAACAGTGCTCATGACAACTTCAAGAATATATCATGCATTAAGACTAGTCTATTGGTCTTCGACAAAATGTCGATAGGTAGCAAAGCAAATCTAAAGAGGGTTATCCATGAAAAGACTAAGTATAGGTATTCGCTTTTCTCTGTCTATTGTAATTTTTAGTTTTCCAATTGTTGTGCTCATGTTTTATTTGTGGCAAGTCAATCAGAGTGTCTTAGATTTTTCATCCAAAGAGCTAGAGGGGATTGAGCATCTCTTAGATGGATTAAAGGTCAAAGATGAATCTTATCAATTACATTTATCTCTGTTGAAGGGTTCGCAGGTTGATAGTCAATCTTGGACGGAGCTTGAAAAAAAATGGTCGGCTTATTTTGATAGTCTTGAGGATGTTAAGATTGATCGTGGGTTAGCTCAAGCTGCAATTAAAAAATATATTGAAGCTCCTAATGAGGCAAAAAAAAGTGGCGAGTTGTTATTTAGTGCCATTCGTGACACAGCTCACATTAGGGATGCCATAGCGGATACTCACAACGTAATGCTAGATCCAGATAGTGATAGTTTTTATGTCATGGATTTAGTCATAGTGCAGTTGCCCGTGATGCAGCAGCTATTGGCAGAGTTAGTTTATCTGGAAAATATTAATAAGGATCAGCTAACTCCCGAGCAG
Source organism: Bdellovibrionia bacterium (assembly GCA_046570065.1). GTDB lineage: Bacteria > Bdellovibrionota > Bdellovibrionia > Bdellovibrionales > Bdellovibrionaceae > JBKHVM01. The sequence continues at coordinate 19,660 of JBKHVM010000039.1, read as the reverse complement.
AAATTTAGACTCTTCCAAGTTACAACCTTACTTGAACAGGCCAAAACTAAGGCCATAGCTAATTTGGATAAAGCCTTGGAATTTGATGAACAATATTATGGAAAGTCTGCATCTTTAGCTGAAGCCCATGCCAAAGGGAAAAGTGTTTTTAAAAAAATAGATAGTGAACTGATAGAACCCGTTCATGCAAGCCTTGTAAAAGGTGAGAGCCTCGCAGAATTTTCACATGCCACTCTAAGCTCCTTTGAAGCGACAGCTAATATCCATCATTTACTTTTAAAAGAATTTAAAACGCTAGTGCAAACTCGGTACAATTACCTAAATCAGCAAATGCAACTAAGACTTGGTCTGGCTTTGGGAGCTATGATTTTTGCAATTTTGTTTTCTTTATATTTGGGAGCAAGTATCTCGGGGACGCTTAAAACTTTTCAAAAAGCAGTAGATACACTTAAGGGTGAAGCTAAAGAAGCTCTCAATATTGGGCAATTGTTAATTGGAGCATCAAAGAGAGTTTCGGATTCTTCGAGTGAGCAAGCTGCTGCTATTGAAGAAACAAGTGCATCTCTCGAAGAAATTTCATCCATGGTAAAACACAATGCTGATTCATCCACTCAGGCTCAAGAAGTAGCTGCTCTAGCTAAGGAGCAAACAACTAAAGGAACTGAGGCCATGGAAAGTTTGCTTAAAGATATGGGAGAGATTTCTCAGAGCTCCAAAAAGATTGAAGAGATCATGCGTATCATTGATGATATCGCCTTCCAGACAAATCTTTTGGCTCTAAACGCTTCAGTGGAGGCAGCTCGAGCTGGTGAGCATGGAAAAGGTTTTGCCGTCGTAGCAGATGCGGTACGTTCTCTTGCTCAGCGCAGTGCGGACTCAGCAAAACAAATCAGTGAATTGATTAAAGACTCACTCTACAAAATCGAATCAGGACGTGCTGGGGCTGATAAAACTGGAGAAGTGATTCACTCTATTTTGGCATCAATTGAAAAAGTGAACTCTCTGAATACTGAGATAGCTCAAGCTAGCCATGAACAAACCGCTGGCATCTCCCAAATTACCAAAGCAATTAGTGATTTAGAGCAGTCCACCATGGAAAATAGCGGCGTGGCTTCCCAGGCTTCTGAATATTCCCAGAAGTCATTATCACAAGCCGAGGGGCTTATGCGAGTTGTAGATATTCTAGAGGCAGAACTCAAAGGAAAAAAGATTTTGAATGCAGAGAATGAAAGTAACTTCAACTTTGAAGATGCAGTGCAAGCCCATCTTAAATGGAAAGGTCGTCTGCGCAATTTTATTTCAGGGATGAGTGACGAAAAGTTACAAAGCCAGCATGTCTGCAAAGACAACAACTGCGCTTTAGGTAAGTGGATTTATGGCGAAGGTAAAAACTACAGCTCACTTTCAAGCTACGCAGTCCTTCGTTCAGAACACGCAAACTTTCATGTAGCAGCGGGCGAAGTTCTCAAAGCTTTTGAAGGTGGCGATGTGATGACTGCAAATAGACTGTTAGCGGAAGGATCAAAATTTGATCGACACACTCGAATGACGGTGGAGGCGATTCAAAATCTTCAGGGAGAAATTAAACCGAACTCGCAGAAGCTCGCCTCGTAATTCTCGAAAGAGCAGTATTTTATTACTAAAAGTCATTAAAAAAGCCAGATTGCAGATTGCAATTCTGGCTTTCACTCTTCGAACAATAAATAAATCTAGAAAAGAGATTTCAACTGGTTCTAATTCTTTTTAAGCACTAGGCCTTTTAGTTGATCTCCTAAGGCATTAAATCCCGAAGATTTTGTATTAGAAAAATCTTTCCATTCCGTATCTTCACTACCTTTTGGAAGGCTTAAAGAGATTCTCTTTTCAAGAGTGTCGATGTTGTTGATTTGAACTTCAAGTATTTCGCCAACTTCTTTTTTGTCTAAGTTTTCTTCGGTGTTTACTTCTTTCATTGCCGATTTAGGCAAAAGACCAATAAAACCAGGAGCGACTTCCATCAAAAAGCCAAAACGCTCTTTTTTGTAGATTTTCGCTTTAACAATTTGTCCTACCTTAAACTGCTCAGCAGCAAGCTTAAAAGGATCTTCAGAGGTCTGTTTGCGTGACAAGGATAGACGCAAGCGACCTTGAGCATCTTCTTCAATTCGAATGATCTTGGTAGTGACTTCTTGTCCTAGTTCGAGGGCTTCAGATGGGTGGGCAAGTCTTGACCAGCCAATTTCAGAGATATGCAAAAGACCCTCTAGGCCTGGCGCAATTTCCACAAAAGCACCAAAGCTTTCAAAACGCTTCACTTTACCAGTGACTTCGTCACCAACTTTGGTTTTTTCTAAAAATTGACCTTGGCTTTCTGCAGCCTCAAGGTCCATGACTTTGCGGCGAGAGACGACGATGTTTCTGCCTTTTTCTTCAAACTTGGTAATTATAAATTCAAACTTTTTATTGAGATACTGTTCTGGTTCAGTGATGGGTTTATTGTCCATCTGGCTCATCGGGCAGAAAGCTGTTTTGCCATGAACGGAAACACGAAATCCACCATTTACAGCTTCAGTCACTCTACCTTCTACTGGAGTTTCAAAATCAAAAGCATCTTCTAGGCTTTCTGCTAAAGCTTTTGAAGAGGGTTTTGCAGTTAAATGAACTAAGCCTTCTTGAGTTTTGATAACATAGAGATCAAGATGATCGCCGACTTTGACTGTGATTTCTCCATCTTTGAGTAACTCAGCTTTGGAGAGGATGCCATCTTTGCCTTTTACAGACACAAAGACATCTTCTTTGCCGATGCTGATAACTTCAGCGTTTACTTTATCACCTTTTTGAAAGTTCACATTGAGAGTGCCAAAAGAGGCCTCTAACATAGCACCAAAATCGTCTGCTTTTTTTGTGTTATCATCACCAAAGATATCACTCATAAAATCCTCACTTATTGTGACGCGCATTAAATAACTTTAGCCAGCACTTGTCCATAATTTGGTGAGTGAAACATTAAAAAGCTACCGCCGCAAAGTGTAATCTGGTGCTAAATGGAAGGACTTGCGCGAGGTTAAGCCCAAATCCCTAACCACGAGGTAACCCATGAATGTTTGGAGTCAAATTAAAGCCCCTCAGCATGCTAACAGCCCAGTTGCTTTTCTAATGCAAAAGGCGATCGAAAAAAAGCAGGCAAGCCTTGGGCCTCACGGAGAATTGGTAGTGTACACGGGTCAGCACACTGGCCGATCTGCTGATGATAAATATGTCGTTAAAACTTCTGAGACTGAGCAAAAAATTTGGTGGGAAAATAATATTCGCGCTATGGAGTCAGCAAAGTTTGAGCTCCTGTTGAATGATGTTCAGAGCTATCTAGGGCAGCAAGCAGAGCTTTTCTCTACAGAAAGATCCATCGGTCACTCGGGTCATTTTGCGGTGAACATCGATTTTATATCTGAAATGCCATCGGCTGCGATGTTCACCCAATATATGTTTAAGGGGATGCAGGCGAGCGCTCAAGATCGTTATCAGATTCTACATGCTCCTCTCATGCGTGTGGATCCTGCAAAATATGGTTTAAGAGCACCGACTGCTGTTGTTACCTGTTTCGTTAAAAAAATCACGATTATCATCGGTACTCTCTATGCAGGTGAAATTAAAAAGAGCATGTTTTCGGTGATGAATTATTTGTTGCCCGATCATGGAATTTTGCCTATGCATGCTGGCGCCAACTTAAACAGTCAGGGGCAGTCTTTCGTTTTCTTTGGTTTATCAGGTACTGGAAAAACGACACTTTCAACAGATCAGGGGACAAAACTTATTGGCGATGATGAGCACGGCCTCTCCGATAAAGGTTTGTTTAATTTTGAAGGTGGATGTTATGCCAAAACTCATAAGTTAAGTGCTGAAACAGAGCCTGCAATTTACAGCGCTTCGACACGCTTTTCGTCTTTTTTAGAAAACGTAAAGATCAATGATCAAGGGCAATTTGATTTTAATGATTCTTCTATCACTGAAAATGGACGTTCAAGTTATCCCCTCGATTTTATTGCGGACAAAGTTGAGGATAGAACAGGGCCGGTCCCTCAACATCTTTTCTTCTTATCGGCAGATGCTTTTGGTGTTTTGCCGCCAGTCGCAAAGCTATCTCGTAAGCAAGCTATGGAGTATTTTGTTTTAGGCTATACGGCAAAACTTGCGGGTACAGAAGTGGGGTTGAAGGCTCCAAAAGCTGCTTTCTCAACTTGTTTTGGTGCTCCCTTTATGTTGAGACATCCTAGTGTTTACGCAAAACTGCTAGGGCAAATGATGGAAAAGCACAACATGACAGTGTGGTTGGTGAACACAGGTTGGACTGGTGGTGCATATGGAGTTGGCCAGCGTTTTGCGCTTAAAACAACAAGAGAGTTGATTCGCGCGGTGCAGGCCGGTGAGTTGCAGAATGTACCATTTGTTGAAGATAAAAACTTTGGAATTATGATCCCCGAGAAGGTGAGAGAAATTCCAAGCAAAATTTTGCAGCCGCAGTCGGCGTGGCAGGATGCAAAAGCTTATGAAGTTCAAGCTCAACAGTTAGCTTCATCATTCAAACAGCAAGTGGAAAAATTCGCCCTCACTTGATTGTATTGTAAACAGCGAGTAGTCTTTTCTTTTGTGAGCAACTCAAGTAAGGACCACTCGCTATGAAAACAAAAGAAGAAATCGTTAAAAACTGGCTTCCACGCTATACGGGAATGAACTTAGAGGGCTTTGGGCAATATATTTTGCTTACAAACTTTGGCAATTACGTACAAATGTTTGCAGATCATTTTGGTGTGGAAGTCGTGGGCAAAGATCGCCCCATGCAAGTCGCAACAGCTAACAATATTTCAATTATCAATTTTGGTATGGGCTCAGCTCTCGCAGCCACTATTATGGATCTTCTGGGGGCAATATCTCCCAAGGCCGTTTTATTTCTGGGTAAGTGTGGTGGTTTAAAAAAGAAGACTCAACTGGGAGATCTCATACTGCCTATCGCAGCGATTCGGGGAGAGGGGACTAGTAACGACTATTTACCTCCTGAAATTCCAGCTCTGCCGTCATTTCGCCTGCAGCGAGCGGTCTCATCAATGATTGTAAAGCATCAGTTGGATTATTGGACCGGCACAGTTTATACGACCAATCGCCGCGTTTGGGAGCACGACGAAAACTTCAAAGAGTATCTACGCCGCACTCGTGCCATGGCGATCGATATGGAGACTGCCACTATTTTTGTCACCGGCTTTGCCAATGAAATCCCACATGGAGCATTGCTGCTAGTCTCAGACAACCCCATGATCCCTGACGGTGTTAAAACAGAGGCTTCAGATAAAAAGGTCACCTCAACATTCGTAAACTTGCACTTACGTGTGGGCATCGATGCTCTATGTGAATTGAGAGACTCAGGAGAGTCTGTGAAGCACATGAGATTTGAGTAAAGGTCCAAAATAGGGCGGTGCGCCCAGGTATTAATTCTGTTATCTGGAAGAAATTTCACGGATTTCAGGCAATTAACATCTTGTGTCATCATTTTTTTTGAGGTATAACTGCCAGGCTTTTTACAATTTAGGGGAGGCTCCGTTGATGAAACACGACGCTCAAGATGTTGAGAATATGAAAGCTCGTAATTTGGATGTTGATGCAGATTTGGATACAGATCTTGACGATGAAGAGGGTGAGGACCTTGATAAAGACTTAGAAGCGGAGTTGTTGGCTGAAGCTGAGGCAAGCCCAATCCCACTTTTAATGGGTGACGAAGAAGATGATGTTAATCTTGATGAGATTGATAATATCTTAGATTTACCAGATGCGAATTTTCCACGCTTTACTCTAGCGAAAAACAAAGCGCGTTTCTTGCGTATGGTAAGCTGGTACCGTGGTAAAGAAGAGTGGATTGAAGTGGCTCCATTAAGTGGAGTGACGAAGCTCTTTAAGCAGCAGACTAAAGAACTCGAAGGCATTCGCTCTTCAAAGTTAGATTATGAAATGGAATTAGAAACAGGTACTCTCACTCCGTCTCAGCGCTCTTATCGCCGTGACGAATTGAAAATGTGCAAAGTGCAAGAGAAGATGGCTGTGCATTTGATTTCTAAATTGCAGGTTAAAATCAAATCAGGTCGTCGCTAGTTAAAAATTTGCTATAAAACTATAGCGATTATGGGTAAAGCCGAGAGAAATCTCGGCTTTTTTGTTTTAGGACCTTAGTTTAGAAATTAGTTAATTCAAACACTTAGGGGGCTATAAAATTTATTTTGTTCTAGCCCTAAATTCTCAGCGTGAAACACCGATAGGTACAAAGTGAGTCATTAGTAAACATAAAGTGTATCAAACGGGGAGGATTTAATGGCGAGAACTTTTCTAATTTTAGTGTCGGACAATCACGAACACATTGAGTCGACAAAAAAATACTGGGAAGGGCAAGAAGTCACAGTGCAAGTGTACAGCCCAACTCAATGGCGTGAAGGCATGAACAATGCTTTTTTTAGACAACAACTAGTAGTAGGTGTTCCATCATTGGTAACAGGCTCGGCACCGCTGAACCATGAGTACACAAACAATGTAGTACAATTTCCTACAGCAGCTCCGAGTTCATTAAACTCAATTCAAAAAATGGATGACATCGAAGCACAAGCAATTTCGAGTGCTATTGATGCTTACAACGGAAACCTCACTGAAGCGGCAAAAGCTCTAGGTATCGGAAGAGCAACACTTTATCGCAAAGTAAAACAATATCATTTAGATCCTTCTCAAGCTCGCAAAAAACGAGTGGCAGCATAAAGATACAATATGATTTAGGGGCGCTCCGGCGCCCTTAAAAATTTGTGTCACTTTTTACAACACTTCCTCTTAAGCCCATGAACCGATTTTTTTCTGTAATTCTTTTTTTTCTAACTTTTCTAGGAGTCTTGGGGTTTATGCTCTGGCAACAACCTTCTATGGCTTATGCGCGAGTTTGTGCTTTGGTAGCTGAGCGTATCTACTTAGAAAAAGAAATTGTTCAAGAGTGGAAACGTGTTTGTGATCAGAAGAGTGAGCAATTTAAAATGTGGACTCCCGTAGGAGTTATTGGTGAAGATCTAAAACAAACCTTACAACTTTTGCCTGTGTCTCATCTGGAGTTTTACTGGCCCCAGGAAGCTGCAAAAGTTTGGGAAGGGCAATCTAAGGCAACTGGAATTCGCTCTGAGTATTGGGGAGAACATTTAATTGTAACTGAAATAGAAAAGCAGTCCCCAGCTTCTCGAGCAAATCTGCGTGAGGGCGACCTCATCATTTCTCACAATCAAAACACTCCACACCAACTCGATGTTTATGTAGAAGGGGGCAACTTTCAAATTAAGAACCCAGCCGGAAAGCGAGATGTTGTCATCCCCAGTGAAGCTTATTCTGTCGATCGCTCCCCAGTGCTAGAAACTATTTCTGCAGATTTAGTCTATCTGAAGATTCCTTCTTTTCATGCATCAGCTTACTTTTCGAAACCTCTAAGCGATTTATTAGCACAAGTGACACCAACAGCCGAGCTGCTGGTGGATTTACGTGGAAATTCAGGCGGTAATTTTTTTGCTGGTTTAGATTTTCTGTCTCACTTTTTTTGTGAACCTCGCACTATAGGGAGCTTTTTTAAAAAATCAAATAGTGGTGAGGTCTTGGAATTTCCTTTGGTCTCCAAGGATAAGGTGCATATCGATTTTTTAAAAAGAGCTCGCCAATTAAAGTTAAACACCTTTCGAAAAGAAAAGTGTTTAAACAATCGACTAATAGTTTTGATAGATCATAAAACAGCTTCCGTCAGTGAAATGGTGGCCAACGCCTTTCGAGAGACTCAACGAGGCAAGCTCGTGGGAGGAACGTCGGCAGGAAAATTATTAGTAGCTTTGTGGTATGATTTAAATTTTCTTGGCCCTGGAGTCAGACTCTCAATTCCCGAAGCTCTTTTTTTATCTGAAACAGGTGTCAATATCGAGAGACAAGGGGTGCCAGTTGATCTTCTTCTTCCCGAGAGATTTGAAGTGCTATTTCAAAAAGGAAAAACACCTTGGTTGCAGCAAGTCTACCAAGATGTTCAGAGACAAATAGCATTGGATAAAGAGTCAAAAACTGGACCTAAGTGAAGGGAAAAAAGCGTTATAAAATGAGATGATCATTATGAGATGTCTAGTGCTGAATTGGCAGTTGCATAACTTGTAGCCACTCAGTTGAAATGAAATGAACCCCGAAGCGGCACAATTTTCGCACTTGTAATTGAGTGTAAGAGTAATTGTGTCATCTTGATTGGTCGTGGTGACAGGAGCAAGAAACAAAAGGGGTAACAGATGGGGAGCAACAATAACGTGATTCAGTTTCCAAAAGAGAAATCCATCCGTAAATTATGGCAAGATAAATCCCAGAATCAAAAGTCTGCCATGGCTTTGTCTTTGGTTTCGGTGCTCATGGTAACAGTATTTGTGAATGAATGGATTGCATCTTCTCGTCAGCAGCAGGCGATGGTAGCTGGAGAGGGGCGTGGTCTAGCGAGTGTCTCTCAGGAGAATACACTGGCGGATATAAAGTGGGAGCACGATATGGCTCGTCAGCTAGCTAGTGCTGAATTGGCGCGTCCTGCAGTGATTGCACAAAAAGTTTCTTTGCGTGATGAATTAGTCTTTGGAAGGCTGCAAGGTAAGTACGGAGTTAAAACTCAAGGTGGTCTTATTGTAGAAGCTGAATTCCTAGCGCAAAATGCTGGTGATGAGCCTCTTGTTATTGCTGACAAGGCTCAGTTCCTAAAGAGCTTTGGGACACTATTCGCTCCTAAAGTGGCAAAGGTCAGTCTCAAGAAAACTTCTTCTGGCGTTGAGTCCTACAATTTGATTGACGATAAAAATAATATTTTAGGGCAGGCTGAGTTCCACGTAGATGACCAAGGTCGAGTCCTAAATTTAAAAGTCACACAATAAATCCTAAAAAAAACTAATAAATGTCCCGAAGAGAGATCATGGTTATTAAAGATCTCTCTTCTGATTTTTTTGAGAATGTCACAGCAAACAGCAAACATCAGGTGGCTCCTGTTGCCGATCGGTTCCTAGCCTTTATAATTGATTTTTTAATATTTTCTCCTGTCATTGGACTCTTTGTGGCAGGGCTTTCAAAGAGGCTTAAGTTTGCATTGCTTATTGAGGCGCGAGCTTCAGAACTTTTTGTGATTACATTTCTGTTAGCGCTAGTGGTTTTTGGTTTAGTAGTCTTATTTCAGTCTCTCTTTGTATATTTTTGGCAAGCGACACCAGGGCAAAGATTTGTGCAAATTCGGGTTATTAATTTTGAGGAACCTCAATCTCCATTAAAGTTCTCACAGAGTTTGTTGCGCTCTTTCTTCTGGGCAATGAGTTTGTTTTTAGTCGGTGTGCCTTTTCTAGAATCTTTAGGGCACTATTGGCGCCGTTGTTTTCATGAAAGAGCTTCTGAAACTATTTCTGTGACTCTCAAAAAGAATGTTAGTACTCACCCCTTATATATTGAGCAAAGGTTTATGGGGAGCTGGATTGGGATTTTCTTTCTCACTCTTGCTGCCACTTTATTTTTGTACTCGTTTCAGTTGTGGCAAAGTCTACAAAGTGGAGCACTATTTACTAGCCAATATCAATTTGAATTGTGCCCTGAGGTAAAGGGGCCAACAGCAAGCTTTGCTCGTATGGACTCAGCTCTGACTTCTTATTTTAGCAAAAGAATTTCAGGCGCTTGTTTAGAAAAGGAAGCTGATTTTATTCTTTGGAATGTCAGGGATTCTGAACAGCAGGGTTTTGCTTATTGGGCTAAATATCTTCTTGAAACCGATAAATCCTATAAAGATCGTTATCAGGCTCAGATCTGTGATTCTGAGGAGTTTGCCAATGCCTGTTTGGCTCTTCAGGCAAAAAATAATTCTGATGCTGGCAAGTCTCAAGAACTCATTACTCGCATGACTCCTTCCGCTGTTAGAACTTATATGCTAGCGTCAGTAGCTCTCCAGCAAAGCTTGTATCTACAAGCCGCTCAACACGCACAAGAATTAAAAAATTATCAAGCAGTTGAAGCTGTGGCTGAGAAATTATTAGTACAAACTGCATTCAAATTGTTAGAGCAACAAAAAGAGAAGGGGCGAGAACCAGCAAGTCTTGAACAGGACTCTTTTCTACAGCGCTTCAAAGAGGAGTTTGGAATTCAATGATTTTTCCAATTCCTGATGATCTCAAAAAACTCAACGAAACTCCGCTGGTACTGACGGCAGTGGCTTTGAATATTTTGTTGTTTGTTCTGATCTTTAGCTCACGCCCCAACAATGTTCATGTTGATAAGCTTTTGAGTAGTGAGCAGTTGGATATCTCAGGCTGGAACTACTTTCAGTATTTAGGGTCCCAGTCTCCAGAGCAATTGGCACAGCAGCCCGATTGGGTGCAGTCTATTCAGATCCAAAAACCAAGTCAGCGCGTCTTGTTGGGAGTGTATGCCCTTCGTGATGCAGAGTTTTTAAATCAAGTCCTGCAAGGCCGACGCTTTACTGGCAATAGTGTTGAGCAGGAGCGATGGCAGCAAACAGTGGTGCAGTACTCAGAGGCCCAAAAAAAAGATCCCCTGCATAAATATGGCTTGAGTTCGTTTAATCAAAGTCCTCTACGTTGGATTACCTATCAATTTTCCCACTCCGATTTTTTTCATTTATTTAGTAACTTGGTTTTTTTAATGGTTCTGGGATTTGCAGTTGAGAGAAGAATGGGCAGTGCCGTCTTTATAGGTGTTTATTTGATTGGTGGTCTTGCAGGTGGGGCTCTCTTTACTGCCACTTCGCCAACCAGTGCTGTGCCCATGGTGGGAGCTAGCGCTGCGGTTTCTGCTCTTTTAGCCTATTATGTGATGATCGAAAGCAATAGGCGCATTCGCTTCTTCTATTTCTTGAGCCCTTGGCCTGGACATTATGGTCCTATTTTTCTGCCGACTTTGTTGTTGATCCCACTTTATCTACTGACGGATGTGAATAGCTGGTTAAGTACCCCCGAAGGTTTTGGGACCTCCGTGGCTTACACCGCCCACATGGGAGGCAGTTTGGTAGGGTTGGTTCTTGGGGGAATGACCCGTTTGAGCCTGTTTTCTTCAAAATTAAGCCCATCCTGACAAAACCCTAACAAAAGTCCTCATTTTATATTGTTGACACTTTATTTCACATCAAGGAAATTTTTACTAAAGCGAGAGGCTGTAAATCACCCCCTAACAGAACGGCGGACCCGAATGAAGTTTTCCTTCATTAAGACAGTGATTCTTTTCATTTTATTATCTTCTCAGGCTTGGGCATACAGAGCAGCCCAGTCCACTTTGATCCCCTATTACGGAGAAGAGTTTTATCAACAGTTAAAATCTGGAGCTACTGGCGAAGATTTGATGGCTAAAATCAAACAAGTTTTGAGAAGCTATCACATTCGTCAAGGGGCTAACCCAGATATTATTGCTGGAGATTGCCAAGGGCAGGGCGGTTGCTACCGTCATGAGTCTATTGGGTACGGCAGAGCTCGTATCTTTTTACTTGGTAACTTCTATCTTGTTCGCGATAACAACGGTTACGGAGTAAAAGACGTTTACTGTGACACAGTAAGAAGCGAAAGAGAGTTTGGTAAAGGCGCGCGCCCTGGTCCGAACCAGATTCCAGACAACACAGTGGTAAACACTGAGCACACTTGGCCCCAGAGCCGTTTCAATGGTCGTCACCCTGATGACTACCAAAAATCTGATCTGCACCATTTATTCCCAACTGATTCTCAGCTCAATGCAATTCGTGGCAATCACCCATTTGGTGAGGTTGTCCGTGACCAGCAAAACCTGAAGTGTGCAAGTGGTGCCCGTTTTGGTATGGGAGATGGCCGTGCTCGTCGTGATGTGTTTGAGCCGCCTCAGGGACACAAAGGAAATGTTGCAAGAGCACTTTTCTACTTCTCACTCCGCTATGACTTGCCAATCGATCAGGATGAAGAAGCTACTCTCAGAAAGTGGCATCGTGAAGACCCTGTGGACAACGAAGAGGTCACGAGAAACGAGGAAATCTTCAAGATCCAAGGGAACCGTAACCCCTTCATTGATTTCCCAGATGTCGTAGACAAAATTAATAATTTCTAAAAAAGAGGGCTAAGCCCTCTTTTTTTTTATTTGCCTCTTGCTTAGTTAAAGATTTTTTGATGCAATTTAATAACAGGGAGGGGTGAAACTAGGATGTTCCTTTGGGCAGAATGCCCGCACCTCAATTTTTTAAAAAATCTTCCTCACGCCAGCTAACCTCAGCCAAGTCATCGTAAAAACAACACAAGACGTCCTAAAAACAAAGTCTTCTCATATATCATCTCATATCACGCCAAAACCGCTGTCAGAGCGACTGAGAGGGATTTGGTCTTTAAGCAAGATTGCTTGTGGGCTGTCTAAAGAGTTGTCGTTAGGGTATTTCTTTCAGCAAAGGGTTAATGTAGTATCTTTTGTCCAAAAAGGCCTGTAATTTGCCGAAATGCTTTTTGAACAGTTACCCCTATCATCATTAATTTTAAAATCTCTTGTTAAACAGGGATTTTCGGCTGCAACCCCTATTCAAGCTCAGGCTATTCCTGTGATCATGGAAGGCTCTGATCTTGTTGCTAAAGCGCAAACTGGCTCTGGCAAAACGGGCGCTTATTTAATTCCGCTCATGTCAAAATTGGCTGAAGACCGTGAAGCTCGTATTCTTATTCTAGTTCCAGTTCGTGAACTTGCTGAGCAAGTTAAAACCGAAGTTGAAAAACTAGGTTCTGCTGCACGTTTAAAGACGGCAGTCATCACTGGCGGAAAATCTTATCGCTGGCAGATTAAAGACACTGAAGAAGCACAAGTGATTGTGGCAACTCCAGGTCGTTTGTTGGATCTTATGGATTCAGGATCTCTTCCTGAATTTGAACCATCGACTTTAGTTATCGACGAAGCCGATCGCATGTTAGACATGGGTTTCATCGATGATGTTAAGAAGATCCTTCAATATTTCTCCGCTCCTAAGCAGACACTTTTGTTCTCTGCAACTTATCCTCGCGAAATTATGAATTTGGTTAAAAACTTCATGAAAGAGCCTGTGACAGTTGAGGTCGCGCAAGAGAGTAAAACTAACTTGGATATTACTCAGCGCTATGCAGTTGTGCCGTACCAAGATAAAGAAGCAGCTCTTATCCGACTTCTTGAAGCTCGTTCTTCTGATAAAATTATTGTTTTTAGTAACACCAAAAAAGGTGCAGATGAATTAGGACACAGTCTTCATTCAATTGGTATTACCAATTTAATTTTGCACGGAGATACAGAGCAAAAGAATCGCGAAAAAGTTATTCGTTCGTTTAAGAGCGGACATGCACGAGTTCTTATCGCAACGGATATTGCAGCTCGTGGTTTAGATATCAAGGACATTGGACTTGTTATCAATTATGACGTGCCTAAAGATTTTGATACCTACGTTCACCGTATTGGTCGTACTGGTCGTGCTGGAGCTAAAGGAGAAGCTATCTCTTTAGTTGAGCCAGGTGAAATTCGTACTTTCTTCTCTCTTCAGAGAGTTGTTAAAGCAAAAGTTGAGTTTATCACAGTTCCAAATCACGCAGACCTTATGAAGTCTTGGGAAGAAGATTTGTTTGCGAAAATGGACACTCAACAACCAGACAATCTTGCGAGAAAAGCAGCTTCAATGATTATGAAGTCTGAAAATCTAGAGCAAGACTTGGCTCGTCTTATTCAGATGGTGTTGGGCTCTAAGGTTCTTAGAGGAGCTGATAAAATTGGTTTTACAACTCCACCAAAAGAAGAGAGCAAACCAACCTCTGGTGGTCGTTTTGATCGTCCTTCTAGTGGCCGTGGTTCAAGCCGTGGTGGTGGTCGCTCTTCTTATCGCGGCAGTGACCGTGGTGGCGAGCGTAGCAGTGATAGAGGCGGTGAGCGTGGTGGTTACCGCAGCAGCGAGCGCAGTGAAGATCGTGGTGGTTACCGCGGTGGTGAAGAGCGTGGAGCTGGCGAGCGTCGCCCACGTTCTGGTACATTCTCTTCGCGTCGTGGAGCCTCAGCTCCAGACCGTCGTCGCTCTTCTGACGAAGGTGGCGGAAGATCACGTCGCTCACCTTTGGCTTAATTAAAGCGTAATCCCTTTAAAGTTCTCGCAATAGTAAATATAAAAAGTACGGGCATGGATTCCATGCCTGTATGTTTTTAACTCCTCAGGTGTGCAACGATCAAACTGCGCATATCTTTCTAGCTTTGCATGATATTTCTCACTCATCACAAAGAGAGCATTCATTCCTAATAGAGATTTTATTTCTTCTTCAGTCTGCATCACTGTGTACTGAGAGATCGTCGTGTTGAGCATATATACTTTTTGTTTTGTTCCCCAAGTTGTCTGAGCTGTGGTCTCATAGCGATGGCTGGCAATAAAGGGACGAGTACCTGTTTCTGCATGAATTTCTCTTTGGCGACGATTGACGTAAGCGCCTAACTCCTCCCAGCCGTAAAACTCATTACTCAAGTCATAAGTTGTTTTCCACTCTTTGTTTGGTGCAAGTATCGCGTGGGCCTTGGGCATCCAAGGATAGATAAAGGGCGTGTAAATGAGAATATTGATAGGGACTAAAAAGGCCAGTAAGCCCCAACGGTAAAAGCGACTGCGAGGCACGAGGAGAGTTTTGTCTCCTAGTTGAATACCTTGAGAGTAGAAGTATCCAGCAGCCATCACCAAGAAAATGGCTGCTGGGCCACTCCAGTGGGGTTTGTAGTCAGCAAAATAAGGTTGAATGTAAAATAGAACAAAAGAAGGAATCGCCATACTAAACACAAAACGCCAGCGAGCTTCAGATATTTTTTTAAAGCTGTAGTACAGAGCAAATAACATCAATCCATAAAGTATAGGTGTGTAGAAGCCTATTTGGGCGCCGATGAATCCTAGCCAGCGCGAGAAGCTTGGGTCTTGCCCCGCATGACGATCAGAGAACTGAAATTTAAAACCAGGCCAATCATGGAGAATATTCCACCAAAAAATAGGTAGACAAATAATAGACGCAATCAACACTCCTACCCATGGCCAAGGAGTGAGAAAATCACGACGATGCTTTTTGGAGAGTAGCATATACAAGCCAAACCCTGGAGCAAGCATGGCCATGATAAATTTTGAATTAAGGCCAAGTCCCATAAGTATGCCTAACCAGATCCAAGTTTTTTTAACACTCCACTCGTGTTCGTCTTCGTGATGCCCTTGCCAAAACACCCACGCAGCTAAAACCCAGCATAAGATAAACGGGGGCTCGGGGCTCGCGACATAACCACCAAATCCATAAAATGGTGAGAAAAGTAAAATGAGGCCAACAAAGTTGGCAGTGATTTTATCAAAGAGCTCACTTGCCAACTTCCAAGACATCCATACGGTTAAAGTGTAACAAATAAAAAAAGGCAATCTCACGCCAATATATGTCTCGCCGAGTAACTTAAGACTGAGAGTTTCGAGCCAAGCCACCATGGCGGGATGGTCAAAATAAGAAAGCTGTAAATTAAGAGTCCAAGACCAGTGATAGGCTTCATCGTCGATGAGTGGCACAGTGTAGGCAAAAATAAAACGCAAGCCAGTGATAAGTGCAAAAAAGATTAACGCTTTTTCTGAAATACTTCTTTTGAGCCAAAATTCATTCATACTTGGACAGCCATCTTGTTAAAAGTTTAAACTCGCTATAAGCTAGTTATATTCAACTGGAGTGTATATGAAAAGAATTTCATTCGTCTTGACGTGTCTATTATTGTTTTCTTCAGTGAGTGCACTGGCTCAGTCTTTTGGTGGAGGCCGAGAAGTAGCGTTGGGTTTTATCTTGGGAGATCCAACTGGAATTTCTGGTAGATTTGAGTTGAATTCTCGCAATTCTTTATCCTCAGCCCTAGCGTCGACCAGCGGCCTTGAGCATCCTCATTTTCATTTGGATTATTTGTGGATGGATCAAAAGCGTATCGAAACTGCTTTTGAGCCCTTGGGAGTTTATTGGGGAGTTGGGGGACGCATTCAAGAGCGTGAGAAAAAAGATAAAAAAGACGAAACAACTTTAGGAGTTCGTTTGCCTATTGGTCTTTTAATGAAACTAGATTCTCCGCGCTCTGAAGTTCTAGCCGAAGCAGCACCCGTCATCAATATCGCTCCCGATATTGATGTGGATTTTGATATTGTCATTGGCTTTAGAGTTCGCTTTTAAAAAACTCCTGCGAGCGGACTTCGAGCTCTTCACTGAGTTTAGCTACTACCTCTTGTTGACTGCTGCCAGCAGAAATCCATTCTTGAATTCGCTGACTGGCAGTGCCTTTGTTTAGAATGCCATGGAGAATGTGCAGATAACGTTCGTAACCCAATTCCTGTGCTAAAGCTTCGAGTTGCTCAAAAAGCTTTAGAAGATAATCTTTGGCTGGAATAGTTTCTGCGGAGTCTGCAATGATAAAATTAAAATCAAGTCCGTAACGAGTCGCACGCCATTTATTTTCGCGATAACTCCATTCTGCTAAATCTGGCCATCTAAAATCAAAATTTTCTTGATCTGCATAGGCGAGGGCTAACATGTGAATGAGAGCAATGAGGGCTGCGTTTTCTTCAAGAGTTGGCAAGACATCACAAATTCTAATTTCTAAAGTGCCGTAATCAATGCTCGGTCGAACATCCCACCACAAATCTTTATGAGATTCAATCGCTCCTGATTTTATCATTTTATAATAAAGACCTTCGAACTCTTGCCAGTTGTTCAAAATGGGAGGGTGGCCTCCAGCTGGTGTCGATTCAAAAAAGGTTGAGCGTATAGAAGCTAAGCCCGTATTCTCACTTTCAAGATAGGGCGAGCTTGCTGACAGTCCGAGCAGAAGGGGGGCTACCGAAAGATAGAAGCGGTAGTACTTAATAGCTTCTTCTTTGGAGTTCATTCCCACGTGGCAATGTAAACCGAATATCGCAATTCGACGCGCTACCCACTGATTGCGGTTCATGAGATTAGCATAGCGTTTTCCATCTGTGAGCCGACGTTCTGATATTTTGGCAAAAGGGTGAGTTCCTCCCCCGACAACTCGCGAGTGGTATTTTTTGACTACTGGTAGGAGTTGCAGCAGTTCCTTATTCCAGTCTTTTTCAACTTGTAGAGCATTTTGACAAACCGCCGACTCTAGCTCTATCATGCTTTGAAATATTTCTTCTTTTGTTTTGCTTGAATCCAGCTCTGCCAGAATTTCTGGACAAATGGGATTGAGATCCCATTTGGTGTCATCCACAATCTGAAGTTCAATCTCTCCACCAAGGGTAAAAGCTTGAGACTCACCAAAATGAAGTCTCTTCTTTTTATTTAAACTGATTTTGCCAAAAAACTTTCTTTGTTTGGCAGCTTGAACCAGTGTTTTAAAGAGAGGAGCTCCATCTAAATGTTGGTCCATTCCGAGGTTATGAAATTCGGGATGCCACTGTACCCCTACGACAAAATTACTGCCAGTGTAGCTAAAGGCTTCGATAAGGTTGTCATGAGACGAGAGGGCTTCAATTTTTAAGTTTTCTCCTAATTTTTTAATTCCTTGGTGATGGATAGAGACGACATTCTCTTGCAGTTCTTTTCCGTAGATTTGTGATAAAAGCCCTTCTTTTTGCAAAGTGACTAAATGAGTGTGTTCACGGGATTTGGCTTTATCAAGATGCTGTTTAAAATTCGCAGTTTCTAAATCTTGATGAAGAGATCCGCCAAAATAGATATTTAAAAGTTGAAAGCCACGGCAGATACCAAGAATGGGTTTTCCTTCTTTAATAAAAGCTTCGATTAACTGCAATTCGTAGAGATCGCGTTCCTCGTCAAACTCGTAGCCATAATTTTGTGGCTCCTCTTGGTAGAAACGAGGATGAATGTCAGAACCACCCTGCAAAATAAGTGCGTCTAGTTCTTTAGCAAAAAGTGTAGGGTCTAAAGAGCTTTGATGAATTCCAGTGGTCGCGGAAGCAGAGGGAATCATGAGTGGCATGACCCCTTGAGAGCCGAGCCATGCGGCAATAGTGCTTTCGAGGTACTGAATATGACCAGCTCTTTCGCCAAAAAAAGTAGGAATTTTTTTGTGAAATTTCGCTGACACTCCAAACTTTAAGCTCATAAGACCTCCAAACCTGATGATTTCATCGGTTAGCATAACACAGGTTTTGATTTCGTGGGTGAGCAGTGCATTATTAGAGCATAAAAAATTGAATCTCCCTCTAGAAAACTTTAATTTACCCACTATGCAAAATGTTTCACATCCCATAATTATTCAAGGTGGCATGGGCATTGCCGTTTCAGATTGGAAGTTAGCCCGTGCAGTATCACTCAAAGGTCAACTCGGAGTTGTTTCAGGAACAGCTATCAATTCAGTTCTCGTCAGACGGTTGCAGGATGGAGACCCTGGTGGTCACATGATGCGTGCTCTTGCGGCGTTTCCTTTTCAGGATATTTCGCAAAAGATTATTGAACAGTATTTTATTTCTGGTGGACGTGACAAAAATGTCGCATACAAGCGAGCCCCCATGTTCAATGTGGAATCGCCGAAGGCATTATTACATCTCACTGTTGCCGCTTGTTTTGCCGAAGTGTGGTTGGCCAAAGAAGGTCATGCTGGAAAAGTAGGGCTTAATCTCTTAGAAAAGATTCACTTGCCTAACTTGGCTTGTCTTTATGGTGCGATGTTAGCCGATGTGGACTATGTCATTATGGGTGCGGGTATTCCCCGTGAAATCCCTGGAGTTCTGGATAAGTTTAGTAAGAATGAAGCCGCTGCGTTAAAAATACCTGTTGATGGTGGCGACGATGTATTTACAAATTTTGATCCTAAAGAAGTTTTTGCGGGTTTTGATTTAAAAGATTTAAAACGTCCTTTCTTTTTTCCGATTGTTTCTTCGGCGACCCTTGCTTTGAATCTAAAAAAGAAGAGTACGGGTGAAGTGAACGGTTTTATTGTTGAGGGGCCTTTAGCTGGTGGTCACAATGCTCCACCGCGTGGACCTTTAAAACTCAACGAAAGAGGCGAGCCAATTTATGGTGAGCGTGATGTTGTAGATTTAGCAGAAATGAAAGCTTTAGAGTTACCTTTCTGGATGGCAGGACATTACGCAACTCCAGAAAAAATTGCTGAAGTTCGTGCGCAAGGGGCCCACGGCGTGCAAGTTGGGACTTTGTTTGCCTTTTCAAATGAATCAGGAGTTGCAGAAGAGCATCGTCACATGGCTCTCAAGAGAATTGTGACAGAGCAAGCACCAGAGGGGGGATGGATTTTTACAGATCCACGATCTTCACCTACGGGCTTTCCTTTTAAAGCAGCAAGGTTAAATGGTACTATTTCCGAAGAAGAAGTTTATTTAAAGCGCAAACGTATTTGTGATTTGGGATATCTTCGTCATGCTTATAAAAAAGAAGATGGCAGTATTGGTCAGAGATGTCCTGCAGAGCCAGTAGCCGACTATCTAAAAAAAGGTGGAAAAGAAGAAGATACCGTTGGGCGAAAGTGTTTGTGCAATGCTCTTTTTGCTGATGTGGGCATGGGGCAAGTGCAGGCAGGGGGAGCTGTAGAGTACCCTCTCTTAACAGCAGGTGATGATTTAAATTTTGTGGGGCGTATGATTAAGGAAGATAAACTTTCTTATTCAGCAGCCGACGTCATCGAT
>JBKHVM010000038.1:0-25663 GCA_046570065.1 Bdellovibrionia bacterium | reverse complement strand
GCAGGAATTTCGATCCATTCGTAGTTTGTTGGGACATTTTCAAAAGTTGGTTTTGTTCCAAAATACATGCAACCACCGCGACTGCGTAAACGATCACTGTCGATCTGGTCTGGATTGTCTAAGTACTGTCCAAATGAAAAACGACAATCTAGTTTGTTGTTGAGGGCCCAAGCTTCAACTTCTTCTATGGCTTTGACTGTTGTGTGATAGGGGCCCATGTGGTTTTTGGCTAAGAGATAAATAACTTCAATATTTTTTTGTTCGATTTCCACAGGTTTAAAGGCACCAACATGAACCATCATGAAGCCAGCAAAACCTAGAACTAAAAAAAGACCAAAAATTAAAAAATGTTTCATGGTGTGACCTTCCATTTAATGGAACAACCCATTGAAGGAGTTTGTGAGTTAATAGTTTTATTTTCTTTGAGAGTCAGAACTGCTTCAAACAATTCTCTACGCGTCACTTTGTGCACATCTTTCCATGAATCATCAAGTCTTCCTCTATAACGTAAAATCCCAGACTTATCATAGAGGAAGAAGTCAGGCGTGCACACAGCGCCAAAGAGGCGCGCCACACTTTGATCGGCATCGTGAGCATAACTAAAGCTATAATTTTTTTCTTGTGCTCGTGCCCAAAGATTTTCTGGAGCATCTTCTGGATACTCTGCAGGATCATTGGAACTGATTGCTAGAACATTCACATTTAGCTTTTTTAGATCTAGTCCAAGGGTGATGAGTCTCTCTTCAATTGCCTGCACATAGGGGCAGTGATTGCAAATAAACATCACAAGAAAGGGTTCACCATTTTTTATTTGAGACAAACTCCAAGTGGCTCCAGCTAAATCTTGAATCTGAAAATCAGGGCAAGGAGTTCCAATTTCTGAAACGGGAGTGATTGTTAGTGCCATTTCTCCTCCTAAAGTTGTGACCAATGCCAAGATTGGGATTCGCTAAATAGAGTGCCATCAGACTCAATACGCACATAGGGTTGCTCTAAAAGCGGCCATTGATTCAAGGCTTTCTTTAGGGAAAGTTGATCTGTAGGACTCAAAGCTTGCTCTGATTTAGAAAGTGCTTCTGTGATTTCAAATAAAAAACGATCTAAAAAGCTGATGTAGTCTTCACCGAGGAGGGGCACACCGCTTGGTAAACTCTCGGCGATAGAAGTCGCGTGTTCGATAGAGCTAGGTGCTGCTAAGACATTAAGGCCAACGCCAATGATAATTCGGGTCTCATCACCTTGCACAATGTTTTCGATTAAAATTCCAGCAACTTTTTTGGAGCCTAAATAAATATCATTAGGGGCTTTCATGCTCCAGTCTAAAAAAGGCCAAGTGCAAGAGAGAGCTCGATACAGAGCTAGTCCCATGAGTGGTGATAAAATAGGTTGTGGGTGCGCATCGGTGAGATAACTCCAGCTGGCATAAAGAGCTGCGCCAACAGGGGCATTTGTCCACGTGTGCTCTTTGCGTCCTCGCCCTTGGCTTTGTTGATCTGTAATATAAAGGGCTAAGGCTTCAGCTAAAAGATCTTCGTGAAACGCTTCTTCTTTGGCTAAGTCGTTAGTTGAAGAAAGGGTTTTAAAGTAACGTACAAAAAGGTGATTGCCTTTAGCCCATTGTGAAGTGACTTCGCCAATTCGCACATCATTGAGAGGTGAAGTGTCGGACTTCATTATTTTGTCTCCCATTCAAACTCGAGGCTGACATCTGCAACAGGTGCTGAGTGCGTGAGGGCACCGACGGAAATAAAGTTCACTCCTAATTCAGCAACACTGCGCACTCTTTCTAAACTCATATTGCCGCTGGCCTCGGTTTCAATTGTAGGTGGAATTAAAGCCAAACAATTTTTGATCGTTTGATTGTCCATGTTGTCGAGCAGTAATCGCTGCACGTTGAGGCCAACGGCTTCTACAACTTCTTCGAGGTTGCGAACTTCAACTTCCACAGCCGTGGCTGTGTGCTCACGCACGCGTTTCACAGCGGGAGTGATTCCTCCCATAACCGCAATGTGATTGTCCTTAATTAGGACTGCAGTGGAAAGGTTCATGCGGTGATTGTGACCTCCACCATGAACCACCGCTCGTTTTTCTAACTCGCGGTAGGCAGGAGTTGTTTTGCGAGTGTCCAAAATTTTAGTTGAGGTACCGGCAATGGCTTCCACAAATTTTCGTGTGTGGGTTGCAATTCCAGAAAGGCGACCTAAAAAGTTAAGAGCCACACGCTCTGCTTTGAGGATCTGAATGAGGTCACCATCCAGGGTGCAGATAATTTGGTTTTTGAGAATTTTATCACCTTCATCAAAATGCCATTTGATACGTATAGCATCATCGAGCTGGTTCATGGTCTGTTCAAAGGGGGCAGTGCCAGAGAGAACAATATCTGCTTTAGCACGTAATTTAGCGCGGCCAATGCGAGGTTTTAAGGCCAACGACTCAGTGGTGAGATCGCCGTGGGGCATATCTTCTTTTATAGCAGCTTTGATAAGTTCGATTAAGTTCATGTGCTTCTCCCGTCGCTATGCTGAAAATGGAGATAATCTCCTCAGCTGAGAAGTCATGCGAGGCTCGCTTGTTCAGTGGAATCTAAAGACCGCGCTCGTTACCGTTAAGAATCTTTTTGATTTCTTCTTTGACGAGTCGTTCAGCAATATCTGGCAAAATCTTCCAGCAAATGGATTCAATGACGTCACGCACTTCTTCTCTGATAAGCTTTTCTACCATCTCTGGAGACATGTCCAGCGAGGAGGAGCTTTTGACGCTCAGATTCTCAGAGCTCGGGCTCTTAGGAATGCTTTTTTGTTGGCTAGCTTGTGGTTTAGAAGCTGACTCCACTTTGAGTTCCTCAAAGTCACCATCATTTCCATCAAATTTAATTTGAATATTAGCTAGTTCATCCTGAGGAATTACAAACTTTTGCACAAAGCTGTCTTCTTCAGTGGGTACTTTAATTTTAAATTTGGTCAAATCTTGTTGTGCCCACTCTTCGTCAGACTCCTCATCACTTTGCATTGCAAAGGAATCTGGGTCGTAGACTTTTTCAATTTTCTGGGACTTGGGCGCAGGTGTTTCCATGCTTTGCGTAGGAGTGTGTTCGAGCTCAATAAGTTCGAGCTCCTCTGGCTCATGAGTCAAAGACGGTAAACCATCAATCGAAGTCACTTCCTCTTTCTCAGAGACTTCCGGCAGTAATTCTACATCAAAACTTTCTGCGGAGGGAACTTCAAGCGAGGCTGGAAAACCAGTGCTCGTCTTCTTGCTGGTGGTGCTCTGAGGTTCTTCTTGGAAATCCGGCATTGTCGGAAAATCTAGATAAGAACTAATGGGGTTATTGATTGTTTTAGGCGCAAGCTGATTGACAAGTTTGCGTAAAATTTCAGCATCAAATGGTTTTTCCAAGCGACCATCAGCTTTGGAGTTCTTTACTTTTTGTTCGTCTATTTCCATAAAGCCACTCCACATCAAAACCACAGGGATGTGAGCAGCTTCAGGATCTCCTTTGATGTCGGCGCAAACTTCATAGCCATTTCTTTTGGTCAACAGCACGTCGGCAAAGATGATGTCTGGCTTAAAAGCTTTGGCAACGGGTAATACATCAAGGCCAACGGGCACAGATTTGACCTCAACGGCATAATCCTGCAACGCTAGCTGCATTACTTTTTTGATTGTGGAACTTTCATCTGCCAATAAGACGCGTAAAGCCATAATGAAAGTAAATAAGGAATTCAAAACGGAGTCAAGGCATTATTAAATCTATGAGCCGTATTGATCGCTATATTAGTTTACTTTTCTGGGGTTATTTTGCTGGAGCCATTTTGGTTTTTGTAACGATCTTTGCTGCCGTTGATGCCATGTCAATGTTGGTAAATTACAAAGACGTTTCGACCACGGCATTGGCAGAGTATTACTTGTATTATACTCCCGAGGTTCTCCATAAGATGTTGCCTGTGGCTTGTTTGTTGGCGACGATTTTAACTCTTTCTAATCTCAACAAATCAAATGAATTAATCTCTCTCTTTGCCAGTGGCATGAGTCTATTTCGAGTGGCAGCACCTATTTTAGTGTGGGTAGGAATCATTTGTGGTGTTGGTTACTGGGCAGCAGATCAAGCTCTGCCGCGATTGGCTGTGCAAAAAAATTATATTTTTTATCACGAAATTAAAAAGAGGCCATCAGCGTTCTCTACGATCAAAACAAATAAGATCTGGTACCGCTCTAAAAATGCCATTTTTAATATTAAGACATTGAGTCCGCAAGGGGATGTGGCGCAAGGTTTGTCTCTTTATTTTTTTGATGAAGACTGGAACCTGCTACAAATGTTGAGTGCAGACAAGGTTCGCTTAGCTGGTAAAAACTGGCAATTGAGTGATGGCACTGTCACAATTTTTACGGCAGATAGTTCCTTTCCGTTAACCTCAAAATTTAAAAATAAAACCATCGTTATGGGTGAAGAAGCTCAGGACTTGCAGAACTCGGGTCAAACTTCAGAGATGCTGTCGCAAGAGGAGCTCAAAAAGTTTATCGAAAAAAACTCCGAAGCAGGGCTCGATACTTTGGCCTATCAGGTGGATTATCACGCTAAAATTGGCTTTGCTTTTACAGGCTTAGTTTTAGCTCTTTTAGGTATTCCCTTTAGCGTTTCTCGAGCGCGATCAGGGAGCGCGATGCTCAATTTGGGTATTTGTTTAGGTTTGGTTTTTGCCTATTATGTTTTGAATTCTTCTGCCATCACCTTGGCTCAACATGGAGCTATGCCCCCTTGGTTAGGGGGGTGGGCAGCCAATGGAGTTATGGCAGCTATGGCCTATTCCTTTTTAAAGCGAACTAATTACTAATAGTGACACTTTATTCGACAGTGGTTCTCGGTGATTTTACTCTTACCTCTGTTCATAGGGTGTAAAATATGATACCCTACGGGGGATCTTGGGGTGCTTGTGGCGCCCATTTATGTGGAGGCTCTCATGGCTATTATGAAAATTCTCAAATTTCCGGATCCATTGTTGCGCGAGGTTTCTCAGCGAGTTGAAACTTTTGGGCCAGAGCTTGAGACATTGGCAAATGACATGATTGAAACCATGTACGATGCTAACGGCATAGGACTTGCGGCCCCACAGGTGGGAGTTTTAAAGCGCTTCCTCGTGATTGACACTCGTCCTAAAGATGAAAAAGGTCGCCGTTACAAATACGATGAGATGACAGAACTCGAAAAACAAGTGCCGCAGCCTTTAGTGCTAATTAATCCCGAAATCGTTAAGGGTGAAGGTAAAACAACTTTTGATGAAGGTTGTTTGAGTGTCCCAGGGTATTACGAAACTGTGGAGCGTTTTGATTACGTAGAAATCAAAGCCTTTGATGTTCATGGCAAAGAATTTATCGTCAAGTCGGATGGGCTCTTGGCTATTTGTATGCAGCACGAGATGGATCATCTTGAAGGCACTTTGTTTATCGATCACTTGAGTTTTGTAAAGTCCAATAAAATTAAAAATCAAATCAAAAAATACGGCTACCCTGTAAAGAAATCTGAAAGTGAAAAAGAGGATGCCGAAGAAAAATGTGAAGTTTAATCCATGAGTAAAATCCGCATTGCTTTTTTAGGAACTCCTGAGTACGCCGCCATTTGTTTAAAAGCTTTGCTGGCCGACGAGCACTACGAAGTCGTCGGCGTGGTCACTCAACCAGATCGTCCAGCAGGTCGTAAGCTAGTTCTCACTCCCAGCCCCGTAAAACAAGTGGCCATGGCCCATGGCCTCAAAGTGATCTCACCAGAGTCTCTCAAAAATAGCCCTGTCTTGGTGGATGAAGTCCGCAGTTGGGGAGCAGATGTGGGCGTGGTTGTCGCTTTTGGGCAAATTCTCACTGAGGACTTTATGGGAATGTTCCCTTTTGGTTGTGTCAATATCCATGCGAGCTTGTTGCCGCGTTGGCGAGGAGCTGCACCTATTCAGCGAGCCATTGAAGCGGGTGATTCCGAAACGGGAGTTGCTTTGCAGAAGATGGTCAAGAAATTGGATGCTGGTAAAGTCTTAGGGGTGCGCAAAGTAGCGATCACGCCTTCTTTAAATTCTCTGCAATTGCACGATATTTTAGCGGCTCTCAGTTGCGAACTCTTGCATGTGGAATTGATGGATTACTTGCGTGGTAATCTTGCAGGTATTGAACAGGATGAGAGCCAAGTCACTTATGCAAAAAAAATAGAAAAGATCGAATCGGCACTAGATTGGAATTTACCAGCTGAAGTTTTGGATCGAAAGATTCGCGCTCTAGCTTGGGGGCCGGGTACTTTTACAGTGTGGCAGACAAAAAAAATAAAAATCCATCAGGCACTTGTACTTGCAGAGAAGAAAGCTTCTCCACCGGGAACTGTCATGCGCTTAACAGAAGAGGGCCTGGATGTAGCTACAGGTAATGGAGTTTTAAGAATTTTAGAACTTCAGCCTGAGTCGCGCAATCGGATGAAAGTTGCAGACTTTATCAAAGGTCAAACTCTCAAGGAAGGGGACGTTCTAGGTGTCTAAGCTTGTTGCTCCTAGTATTTTATCTGCGGATTTTGCAAATCTAGAAAGAGACATTCAGAATCTGCAAAAAGCAGGAGCTGATTGGATTCATGTCGATGTGATGGATGGGCACTTTGTACCTAATCTCACTATTGGAGCGCCAGTAGTCGCCGCCCTTAAAAAAGTGACAACACTTCCCCTCGATGTGCATTTGATGATTGAACGACCCGATCGCTACATCGCTGATTTTATGAAGGCTGGCGCCGATTTGCTGACTATTCACGTGGAAGCGAGTAGTGATGTGAGTCGTGATTTACAGCATATTAAATCCTTAGGGGGGCGAGCGGGGCTTACGCTGAAGCCCAAAACTTCGTTGGATTGTATTATTCCTTTTTTGCCTCTTTGTGACCTAGTGTTGGTGATGACTGTTGAACCAGGTTTTGGTGGGCAGAGTTTTATGCCTGA
Source organism: Bdellovibrionia bacterium (assembly GCA_046570065.1). Taxonomy (GTDB): domain Bacteria; phylum Bdellovibrionota; class Bdellovibrionia; order Bdellovibrionales; family Bdellovibrionaceae; genus JBKHVM01. The sequence goes on along the minus strand of JBKHVM010000038.1, from coordinate 18,707 downwards.
TCAAGTGGCAAAACTCGAAGAACTTAAGGCTCTTCGTCAGAAAATGGACTTTTCTTACTTCCTAGAAGTGGATGGAGGCATCAATGCAGAGACTGCGCGTCAAGCAGCTGCTGCCGATGTTTTTGTTGCGGGAAGTTATGTGTTTAAAAATGACCTTAAAACTGCCATTGATTCTCTGAAACAAATTTAGTTTTTACTTTAGTTTCAGAGGGGACCCCATGAAAAAAAATGCGTTGATCTGGATCGCAGTGCTTGTCTTGCTGCTGATGCAGAGTTTTCTTTTCCTTGAGCGCGCTCAAGCACAAAGGATGAGTGATCCGGTTCCTCACCTCAGAGCCACCGCACAGTTCTGTTCAGCATTGGATGATGAAAACCATGCGGTGAACTGTTTGCATGCAACTTCTAAAGCCAATTGGGCGTCTTCTGCAATTCTGCCAATTTGTGGAGAGCAAGTTTGGGCACGTTCGCAAGCGAGCTGTGTCACTGATCTCTTAGATTTTTATTTGGACGCAGCCGACGTGCAAGCTTGTCGCGGCTATAGTTTTCCGGAGCAAAAAGTGGATTGTCTAAAAAAATTGAGACGCCCTTTTAATGTGGCTACATTTTTTAAAGTTCCAGTGGGTGCCGGAAAGTCAGAATTGTCTGAACTCTGTCAAAGTTACTTCTTTAAAAGTGACAAGGATCGCTGTGTACAAATTTTAGCACAGACAGATTTTATGTCACCATTAGCGGTACAGGCCTGCAGCGAGTTTTTTACCGAAAAACTCCAATTGCAGTGTTTGGAGTCCATTCGCAATCGTTGGTATTTTGATTTTGAAGTGGAGAAGTGCAAAAGTCTCTTTACTGATAAAAATAAGCTTTTTTGTTTTGCAGGCTTTGCTCGCAAATATCGTTTGATCCCTGGCCCCAAGTGAGAAGGAAATAGACATGCAAATAAATGGTGAATCCATACGCCTCGAAAATCTCTATCAAGCTGCTTACGACGAAAATATCAAAGTCACTTTGGCAGAATCCAGCAAGATGTTAATGCAAAAGTCTCGCAGTTACATCGAGGGGCGTATTGCTAATGGCGAAGTGATGTATGGAGTGAATACTGGCTTTGGTGCTTTTTCGTCTGTACGTATTAGCGATCAAGAGATTGAACAGCTTCAGCGCAATTTGATCCGCTCACATTCTATGGGTATTGGCACTCCCTTTACTAAGAACGAAACGCGAGCGATGATGATCTTAAGAGCTAATGCTTTGGCAAAAGGTCATAGTGGCATTCGCCCCGTTGTAGTTGAGAAAATTTTAGAATTTTTAAATAACGACATCATTCCAGTCGTTCCCTCCCAGGGTTCTGTTGGCGCCAGCGGTGACTTGGCTCCTTTGTCGCATTTAGCCTTAGCTCTTATTGGCGAAGGTGAAGCGTGGTCTCAAGGGCAAGTGGTGCCGGTGCAGACTCTTCTGAAACAAAAAAATATTATACCTCTCGAGCTCAAAGCGAAAGAAGGACTCAGTTTGATTAATGGCTGTCAAGTGATGACGGCTATTGGTTTACTGTCTTTGTATCAAGCGCGTGAGTTGCTGGCTTTAGCAGATCTTGCCGGAGCCATGTCTTTAGAAGGGCTTCGTGGCTCGCGTAAAGCGTTTGATCCTTTGATTTCTGCAACTCGCCCTCACGTTGGAGAAGGCAAGACAGCTCGTAATATTTTAAAATTAGCGGGAGCTACTTCACAAATTGGCGACAGCCATTTAACCGAAGATCATCGTGTGCAGGATGCCTATTCTTTGCGTTGTATGCCAGCAGTGCATGGCTCCGCTAAGGATGCTATTCGCTTTGCCATTCAGGTTTTAGAAGTAGAAGCAAATTCCAGCACAGATAATCCGCTAGTTTTTGCGGATGATAACAAAGTGCTCTCCTGTGGCAACTTCCACGGTATGCCAGTGGCTCACGCTATGGACTTTGCCGCCATTGCTTTGGCGTCGCAAGCCAGCATCAGTGAGTGTCGTATTTCAAAATTAATTAGCACTCAGATGTCTGAGCTTCCGCCCTTCTTGACACCTCAAGGAGGACTCAACTCTGGTCATATGATAGTGCAAGTGGCAGCAGCTTCTTTGGTAAGTGAAAATAAGGTTCTCACTCATCCTGCGAGCGTGGACTCTATTCCTACGTCTGCAGAAAAAGAAGACCATGTGAGCATGGGGACTATTGCTGCAAGAAAGTTCCACCAAGTTTTAAAAAATGCACAGAATATTGTGGCCATGGAATTCCTTTCAGCAGCACAAGCAGTGGATTTAGTAGCTCCTTTAAAACCAGCAGCAGCCGTGGCTGCAGCTCACGAATTGATTCGCAGTGAAGTGCCTTTTGCTAAAGAAGACAGAATCTTTGCTAAAGATGTCGAAAAAATTCGTTTGATGATGGAATCAGGAAAATTAAATAACTGTATTCGCCAAACTGTTGGCGAAATTGAATTGTAAGAGAAGGCGGTAAACATGTCAGGACCTAGAACTGTTAAAGCACCCACAGGCACAAAACTTCATTGCAAAGGCTGGTTGCAAGAAGCTGCTTATCGTATGATTCAAAATAATCTAGATCCCATGGTAGCAGAGCGACCTGAAGATTTAGTGGTCTACGGCGGTATCGGAAAAGCAGCTCGCAATTGGGAGAGCTTTGATAAAATTCTCGAAGCTTTGCGCACTCTCGAAAATGATGAAACCTTGCTCGTGCAAAGTGGTAAGCCTATTGGTGTGCTCAAAACTCACGAAGATGCTCCAAAAGTTTTGATTGCCAATTCAAACTTGGTTCCTAAGTGGGCAACTTGGGAGCACTTTCATGAGCTCGATAAAAAAGGCCTCATGATGTACGGTCAAATGACCGCAGGCTCTTGGATTTATATTGGCACGCAGGGGATCATCCAAGGAACTTACGAAACGTTTGTGGAAGCGGGAAGACAGCATTTTAATGGCGACCTCACAGGCAAAATTATTTTAACAGCGGGGCTTGGTGGTATGGGTGGTGCACAGCCACTAGCGGGTGTTTTTGCTGGTGCCACTGTTTTGGCCATTGATATTGATCCGACTCGTATCGATTTTAGATTAAAAACAAAATACGTGGATGAGCTTGCGAGTGATTTAGATGATGCCATTAAGCGAGTGAAAGATTACGCAGCTCAAGGTAAAGCAAAGTCAGTGGCGCTTCAGGGCAACATGGCCACAGTGATTTGGCAACTCATCGAAAAGGGTTTCACTCCTGACATTCTGACGGATCAAACTTCGGCCCATGATCCGCTCGTAGGTTATTTGCCTGAGGGGTACACCGTTGAGACGGCAAAAGATTTCAGAGAAAAAGATCAAAAAGCTTATTTAAAAGCAGCTTATGATTCTATGGCAAAACACGTGCGTGGTATGTTGGAGATGAAAAAGCGTGGGGCTGTGACTTTTGACTACGGCAATAACTTACGTGCTCGTGCTCAAGAAGCAGGGGTTGAAAACGCTTTTGACTTCCCAGGGTTTGTTCCTGCGTACATTCGTCCTTTATTCTGTAAAGGAAGTGGACCTTTCCGTTGGGTGGCGCTCTCTGGAGATCCTGAAGATATTCGTGTTACAGACAATGCTCTTCGTGAATTGTTCCCGCACAAGACACATTTACTAAAATGGCTAGACATGGCTCAAGAGCGTATTGCCTTTCAGGGGTTGCCAGCACGTATTTGTTGGTTAGAGTACGGGGAACGAGTCAAGGCAGGTCTTAAGTTTAATGAGTTGGTAGCTCAAGGAAAATTAAAAGCTCCCATTGTTATTGGTCGTGATCATTTAGATTGTGGATCAGTGGCTTCTCCAAATCGTGAGACTGAGGCCATGAAAGACGGCTCTGATGCTGTGAGTGATTGGGCTCTGCTCAATGCCCTTGTGAATACTGCTTGTGGAGCCACTTGGGTTTCTCTCCATCATGGGGGTGGTGTGGGTATGGGCTACTCACAACATGCGGGTCAGGTCATTGTTGCCGATGGCACAGCTAAGGCCGCGGCGCGTTTAGAACGAGTATTAACGGCAGATCCTGCAATGGGGGTTTTCAGACACCTAGATGCTGGTTATGATGATGCTAAACAAACAGCCATCGAACGTGGAGTGAAGAGCTGTTGGATATAAGGAGACAACAAGATGATTAAAAAAATAATGCTCGTAGCGAGCTTGGTGTTGGGATCATTGCAGGCCTATTCACAAGAAGCAATCGAAGTGAGTGGTGATGTGAATGAAGTTGAAGACACAAGTCTTGTGACACAAAACTCTTATTCCATGGGCAATCATTTAAATGATTATTACCCTGAAAGCATTGTGCCTTTCTTGGGTGTGGGCTTTGGTTATATGGATCACTCCAATCGTTATCAAACTGAAGGAACTCCATTTAACGTCAAGCTTATGGGTTCTTATTATTATGCGCCGGCTTTTCTGATCGGGGATGTAGGTGTGGGGATTGAGCATCAGTCTTACTCTCAAGATGCTAATGGCGGAGTGACCACTCAGGCGATTCTTGAAGCCGCTGGTCGTTATGAGTTTGCGGAAAGAATCAGTGCGGGTGTGATTTTAAATATGCTCACTGGGGACGCGCAAAAAATTGGTTCTAATAATGACCAAGCTTATTTTTGGGGACTACAAATTGTAAAAGAGTTTCCGATGAGAGCTTGGAATACAGATACTATTGCCCGTGTAGGAGCGAGAGTGTCTACGGATATTTCTATCCCTGGCGAGAGTGTGAATGTCTTTATGATTGAGGCTGCTTTTGGATTGCCGAATTTTGAAAAAAGAGATCCTTATGCTTCTCGGGCACTTCCTAAGGTTCAGCCAAAGTTAAATCAAATTGTGTTGAAGGACTTAATTAAAGATCCAGCGAATGCTCAGTTTGCCTTGAATTCAGCAGAAGTGACTTCATCGCAACGAGACTATCTCAATCGTTTGGCAACAGCTCTTCAGCAAAATCCAGGATTGGTAGAGAGAATTTATGTCGTCGGGCATGCTGATGATTCTGGTTCTGAGCAATTGAATATGGATTTATCTCGTCGTCGTGCACAAGAAGTGGCAGCTAGCTTGCGCCAAGCTGGTGTGGCCTCAAGTTTGATTCAAGTGGATTGGAAAGGTGAGACTTTACCTGCAGATCGTTTTAATCAAAACGAAAATCGTCGGGTGGAAGTTAAATTCATTGGAGTTCGAGACGAAGCGCAGTTAGATGCTATTTTGAGATCATTATAAGAGAAAACATTAAGATCATTATAAGAGAAAACATTAAGATCATTTTAATAGAAATAAAAAAAAGGGCCTCAAATATGATGGCCCTTTTTTAGTAGGTTCAGTGGCATCAAAACAATTCTTGTTATCAGTCTGGATAACCCACTTCAAAGACAAATCTAAGTTTGCCATTAACCATTACAAAATATTTTTCATGGCCATCTGAGTACTCTGGAGTGGTGTAGTCCACACACAAAGCTAATCTCTTGCGATCTAAGATCTGGGTCAATTTTTCTAAAAGTTCATTCTGTTTGAAGAACATTTCTTCCTGCTCTGCTGAGCCATAATAACCAAGCTCAATAGCTACGGTGGTGTGTCTCTGAAGGTTAAAGACCACATCCTGAGCAGCAGCAACATTGAACTTGTCGCTTGTCGCACATTCTCCTGATGTTTTTTGCAGGTCTTCAGCTGGAATGCCGACTTTAAAGTCTAACCAGTAGTGCATTTCGATAAGGTCGACTAAGTGCAAACGATCGTAGAAGCTTTCAATATCCCCTAATAGAGTATTAAGTCTTGTCTGGGCAAATAATGGCTGGGCAAAAAACACAACAATTAGAGCAATTATTTTAGCCACTGAGCCTCCTTATTGAGATGCACAGCATTTAGCAAAACTTATTAACGGATTGCAATCTTGTTTTTGCGTCATAACCATTGTCTAAAAAATGAGAGGTCAGGGCCCTATTTGAGTCCTTTCTCAATATAAAGCAATTAGATCTCAGGATGAGACTTGAACCCTGTCGTAAGTATTTGAAAATATAAGTAAAAATCTATGTCTCAAGGTGAGTTATGGCATCTGTATTGCTCTATAGTATAGCAACTGGGGAGGCCATATGACGCCAAATCAATCTTTAAAAATCTTAGCAATCCTTACAAGCCTGAGTCTTTTGGCAGCATGTGGCAATAAAAAGCAAGATGAAGGCACAACAGATCTTGGTAGCCGAACAACTCCAACAGAAGTCTCTGGTCAGGGGCAAAAAGCTTGGGCTTATTGCAACACTGGCAAAGGCAGTACATTTTCGGTGCGCAATAAAGTCGCAACTGAAAATAACAACATTCGTAATGATTTATTGTGGTTAAAATTTTCTTCGCTAGCAGAGTCTTTTAAAGACAATAAGACTTACATTCAAATGTTTCGCTGGAAGGCAAACAGCCAAGAGCAAACTTATTTGGATCCAACACCTTTAAGTTTTAAGTTTGTTCGCAACAATGCTGCCATCACTAATGATATGACTCATCTTAATTTTGCCCAAATTGCTCAGGCCTATAATTCTCTTCAGGCTTCTTCGATTAAAGCCTTTATGGATGCGACGACTATTTTGGTAAATATCCGTGACCCTTATGCAGAGTTTGATGTGATCAAAGTGGTTGTTTACAACGAATCTCATCAGGCTATTGATCAGATGGATATGTTGATTCCAATTTTTGCGGCAAAACCAAGTGATTATGCAGTGGAGTCGACGGGTGCAGCAAGAGCACAAACTCTCAAGAATTTGCACCCTTTCCAGTCTTCAGCAAGCCAGTCTTGGACTGCTGCTCATTACCAAACTTTAGCAGACGGTTTCTGCTTCTAGTTTAAAAGAAACTACGATCCTAACTCAGCCCAAGTGACGCCATCGCCGCCGGTTTCGGCGGCTCCTGCTTTCCATTTCTTAACGTAAACAGAGCGTGACAGATAAGTTCTGACTGCACGCTTTAAAGCTTCGGTGCCATGGCCATGAATAATCTTAATTCGGTCTTCTTGGTTTTGTGCTGCTCGATCTAACGAGACCTCTAATTCTTCGAGGGCCTCGTCTACTGTTTTGCCACGCAAATCAATGACTCGCTCATCTTCGTGAAGGGCTACGGTCACATTGGAGCTGCGACGAACGAGTTGTGCTGTGGGGTTTTGTGGTTTGCCAGCCGGTTTTAAATCTTTCCAGCTCACTTGCAGGCGAATCGAGCCTGACATAATGAGCACCTCACCTTTGTTATTAGGAGAAGATTGAACTAAGCCATCAGCTTGCAAAGCAGGAACATAAACTTTGCTTCCTGGTGGATATTTTTTGGCAAAGTCCTCAGCTGTCTCTACAGAGCCATTGGTGGTGATGTTTTTTGCTTTCACAATTTCAGGAAGTTGATATTTGATTTCTTGCAATGTGCGATGGCGCTCAAATGTTTGTGCAGCTTTGGCTTGGCTAAGAGCTTCTTCAACTTTGCGTTCAGCTTTTTTTATAGTACGAGCTAACCATTGTTCTTTTTCCTTTTCAAACTGTGCCAAAAGCCCTTCGTATTTGTCTTTGAGTTGGAGAGCTTTTTTTGTTTCTTTGCGCAAGTTTTCTTGCAAGAGCGAAATATCAGATTTGAGTTGCTCGATTTGCTCTAAGCCTTCAAGGCGAGCCCGAGTCGCTGGAGCCAGCACTTCGAGAGCACGATCAATAATGACCTGAGGAATACCAACTCGCTTCGCTGTTTGAATTGCCAAAGAGTCTCCCGGGATACCAGCAATGTACTGATAAGTGGGGCGACCTGTGCGGGGGTCGTATTCAAGACTTCCATTTAGCACGCGAGAGTTCTCTTGCCAACCCAACTTGAGCGGTCCCAAGTGTGAAGTGACCACAGCAAAAACTTGGTTTTGCGAAAAACTTTCGATAAAGGCACGAGCCAAGGCACTGCCTTCTTCGGGATCTGTAGAACCGCAGATCTCATCCACTAAAATCAGCGAGTGAGGCCCTTTGAGTTGAGAAGCTTGATTGAGAACTTTTAAGTGAGCTGCAAAAGTGGAGAGGTTTTCATCGACACTCTGAGCATCGCCAATACCGATATGAAGCTTTTCTAAAAAAGGAACTTTTGAAGTTTCACTAGCACAAATCGGGAGACCACAGCGAGCCATCTGGGCTGCTAAGCCAATGGACTTTAGCAACACGGTTTTACCGCCAGCGTTGGGGCCGCTCAAAAGTAGAATGGACTTGCGCTGATCTAAGAGCACGGTGTTGGCGACAACTTCTTTTTCAGAAAGCTGCAAAAGAGGGTGGCGTACATCTATCAACTCAAAACTATCTTGTGAAAATTCAATGGGCTGTGCTTTGATCAACATGCTAAACTGAGCTTGAGCAAAACGCACATCTGCTTCTTCAAGCAGTGCTTTGCCTCTGACAAAGTCGTCAGCGTGGTCCGCTAAATAGTGCGAAAGTTCAGTGAGTAGTCTTTCGATTTCTTCTTCGATTTCGACTTCGATTTGGCGCAGACGATTGTTTGTAGGAATGATCTTTTCAGGTTCCATAAACACAGTCTGTTTGCTTTGCGAAGAGCCGTGAATGACACCTGGCAATTGGTGTTGGGCTCCACTGCGAACAGGCACCACCCAGCGCCCATCGCGAGTGGTGACGTACTTATCCTGCACGACCCCTTCCATTTTATGGTCTTTAACGAGACGATCTAATGAGTACTGCACATCACGCGCTAAACGTTCTTTTTCGCGCGTAAGATTGTAGAGTTTCTCCGAAGCGTCATTACGAACTTCTCCCGAAGGCGTCAGGATTTGATCAATAGCAGAAAGTGGTTCTTCGGCACGAAAAACTTGTTGGTATAAGTTTTCGGACCAGTTGTTAGAAACAGTTTTAAGAGCTTCATGTAGGGCTAAAATTTCTAAACAAAAGCCACGCACATCTTTGATTTCTAAAGTTTTGAGAACGGCGCGCTTCTTGAGGCGTGGCATCCACGTCGAAAACAAATCCAAACTACTCGCAAATGGGCGAACACCTTGATTGAGCACTTCTGCTGCATCAAAGATATCAGAAAAACTTTTTTGCGCTTCGAGTGCAGAACCTAGTGGCGCCAGCTCAGCAAGCTGGGCTTTGCCAGATTCGCTGGTCGCGTAGTTTTGAATTTTCTGAAGGACTTCTGTCCAATCAAGCATTGCGAGATTTTGCATATCCTAAGCCTTTAATAAGAAGAACAATGAGAATCACTATATACACAAGAAAATCAAAATGTCCCCACTGAGTGTAGAAAGTCACAGGTGGTTCACTGAGATAAGGGACGTTGTAGTGGCCTGCCCATTCTTGATGGAGTGGTGATTGTTCCAAGACTTTGCCATTAGCCAACATCACTGTGGAGACTCCTGTGTTGGTCGAGCGGAGCACAGGACGGCGATTTTCGAGGCCACGCGCTAGAGTCATGTACATGTGTTGGTAAGGTTCAAAGGGGCGTCCAAACCAAGAATCGTTAGTCACGTTTACTAAAAAGTGAGAGCCTTTTTTGGCCAGTTCGCGGGAGAAGTGGGGATAAAGGGATTCGTAACAGATCTGCCCGCCAAAATTAAGATCGGGTTGATTCTCTCTTTGCAAGCTGAGCACGCTGGGCCCCAGCCCGCGGCCAAAATTGGAAACAAAGGGGAGCCACTTTAGCAAAATAGGAAAACGTTCACTGAGAGGTAAGTACTCTCCGAAGGCCAAAAGATGAGTTTTACGGTAGGGGGGCGAAAAAGAAGTGCCATCAGGACGCACCAAAAAAAGAGCGTTGTAAGTGGACTGCTCAACACTGCCATCGCTCTGTGGATCTTTTGAATAGGCTCCGGTCATTAGGGGAGTGTCTAAGGGAAACAGGCCATTGACGAGTTGTTGAGTGTGCTTTCTCTCAAGCAAGTGACTGTCTAAAAAATCTGGGAAAGCTGTTTCTGGCCAAATAATCAAATCGCTTTTTTGCTGCTGAATTTGTTTTTGTGTTAGTTCTAAAAATCTTGAGACGATGCTTGCTTGATAAGCTCGCCCTTGTTCGGCATAGACTTTTTCGAGGTTGCCAATATTGGCCTGGATCAAACTCACTTGCAGTGTGCTATCCGTTTGATTCCATTTTTGCCCATAGAAGGAGCCCAAAATATTCAGTGCAATAAAAAGAGTGAGGACAGTTGCTGCCCATTTACGGCTCTGAGTTTGTGGATCTTTGCGGCGAGGCCACCACCAGGCCCAAAAGCCACTGCAGAGCAGAGTCAGTGTGGAAAGACCTGCTGTACCAATAATGTCGGCAAAATGAAAAATAGGTAATCCTGCATAATGGTAAGTGTACCCTAAGTGCCATTGAAAGATGGCAGGGTAGTAACGTTCGGCCAAACTCAAAAGCAGTGGGGCTGCGAGTAAAAAGTAAGGCTTAAAAAACTTTTTCCCGAGAACCAAAGCCAAGGGAATGTAGATGTGCATAAGAGAGCTAAAAATAAAGAGAATCAGAATGGCTAAGGGCCACGGAATGTAGGCAAATTCATTGGCAGTGTAAGCGATCCAATGAAAGCCAATAAGAGTCAAAACAAACTGAGTCCACCATCCTCCCCAAAAGACTTCTTTGAGGCTTCTGTCAGGAGAATTTGCCCAAAATAAGAGTGGGGCGTAACAGAAAAGAACCGCCCAAGGTGGAAAGGGAATATAGGAAGTGCCAATGAGGACGCCACTAAAAATCGCCCATTGATATTTTCTCATTGATTGAAACCAATTTTTCATGGGATTAGTAATAACATCAGTTAATCGTGGATTCTATATTTAAGGATGTCTTTTGGAAAAGTTAAGATTCCGCTGCCCTCAGTGCAGTAAACTCTACGAAGTACAGAGCTCTCTCATTGAGAGCTCCAAACCTCTATTTGATTGTTTAGCTTGTGACACTCGTTTTACTTTTGATTACCCACCATCATCTGAACAAATCTTGACGAAAATTGTGCTCAAAAAACCAGCACCGCTGTCTGACGCCAAAATCGCTCGTAACGCTATGCGAGATTGTCCTAAGTGTGGGGCTGTTAATCCTGGGTCTGCGCAGGAGTGCTATTCTTGTCATGTGATTTTGGACAAAGTGGAAGGGTTGCCTGCGGATAAGAGTTTAAGAGCTCAGCCTTCTCTGGTTCGTAAGTGGCGTGATTTGGTCAATGATTTTGAAAATCAACAATTGCATGAAGATTTCATTATGAGTTGTCACCAATTTGATGCTCACCGTTTTGCAGTTTTGAAGTATCAAGAACTACGAGATGCTCAAGGTGGGGATCCTCTGTGTGAAGAAATGATCAAACGTGTACAAGCGTTGATGAACGTTACTTTACAAAAGCAGAGTGAGCAGCAAGTTGAAGAGCAGACAAAGTTCAAACTCCCTCCGCAGTTTAAGCAGTACATGGAGTGGGCTCCTTTTGCAATCAGCGCTCTTTTGATTGTCGTTGGGATGTCAAACCTAGGTTATCGCAATATGATCGGCCTTGGTGTTGCCATGTTTATTCTCACGGCTGGCATTCGTCTGTTTATCAAAGGTAAAATAATCTAGATTTAGATAATAGAGATTGTGGCTATTTGTTTTTAGCCACCTTCTTCTTGGCGTTGATGAACAAAACGTTCAAGAATTTCTCTGTCAAGTTCTACTCGTTGTTCAAGCCTTTCTTCGGGATCGATAGCATTGGGCGAGTTGTTTTTTATAAACTCCACAAGGCGAATAAAATCGACATAAAAACCACCAGGCACTGGAATTATTGGAGGGTAGTAGCGAGTCATGACTCGCTCGATCTTTTCAAAAATTTGGGGTTGGATGAAGGCTTTGCGAACAAGTGTAATATTATTGTTTTCATAATAAGAACTAAATTTGGAGTTAATGTCATAAGCTTGAGGAGTAAACTCCACATGCAAAGTGATGGGGATGTTTTGACCTTCTGAACCCCACAGATTTTTTTGCATTGGTGTTTCGAGAAGCTTAAGAACCATAGCTTGAGTGTATAGTGAGAGGAGAAAGTTCCCACTTGAAACTTTAGCAAATCTACCAACCATTTGTCCTTTGTGGTTGATGTAGAAATCTAGCTGAACATTTCCCTTGAGTCTCATTTTTAAAAAATCTTCAGGATAAAGTATGCCTTCATTTAATGTGTCATGGACTTTTTTTAACAATCCAGTGAGTTCAAGTCCTTCTTGAAAACTCATTTTTTCGACCCAAGCGCCAGAACCGGTGATGGCTCTGGGATCATTGGCTCCAGAAAAAATACCTTGTTGAGAGTGAAAATCTGCAAAGTGCTGATTCGTCAAGCCTGTCTTCAGACTATTGGTGAGAAATGCTTTTGGGTGGGGCACTTTAGAGTTGTTACCAGTCATTGCATTTTTTGTATGGGATTTGATCTGCTTAGTTAGTTTTTTTTGCAATGAAGAGGTATTGGAAGCAGTTTCTGAATTATCTAAACTGAATTCTATAAGAACAGGAGTCTCTTTTTTATTTTTACGATGAAAAAGCTCTGGTGCAATTAAAAGAGTCTCTGCTGCTACCAAAGCAAGATGAAGGGCAATAGAAACGATCAAAAAAGATTTTAATTGCACATCTCATAGTCATTTTGAAGAGTGCTGTAAGCAATTAAATTTTGTTTAAACGCTCAGTGTTGTTGTTTTTCTACTGCACTTCTTCGTCTTGCTGAGTTCCTAATGTGTCACGGTCTTTTTGAATAGCATCAAGGAGAGAGCGCCCAAAAGAAGTCATTTGTTCGCTGGAGCCTGATGGTTTGTCGTTAGGGTCATTTGCAAAGTTGTTTTTCATATTCACTGTGTTAACGGCAATAACGCCGGTTGCACCCACTCCTTGGTCAAGAACTGTAAGTGCTTTGTACAAGTTGAGTTTACGTGCTGTTTTTGTTTTGCTCATGAGTTGCTGAAAAGCATCTCCAGTTTGCAGGATGTACTTGCGCACATCATCTGCTTTATAAGCTTGTTTGTGAGCCATGACCAAAGCTGCGGCTCCACTGACAAAGGCTGTGGCTTGAGAAGTTCCCGTCATATAACCGTATGTGCTGCCAGGGAGAAGAGATAAAATGTTCTGCCCAGGAGCTGCGATGTCCACAGTTTCTACTCCGTAATTAGAAGACGGTAAAACTTCTGTTGAAGGATCTACAGCAGTGACAGAAATAATATTTGTGAGTTCATAGTCAGCGGGGTAGTAGTGGTGCTGGTCAGAGTTGCTGCGCTCATTACCGGCAGCTGCAACAAAAAGAATTCCTTGCTTTTCGGCTTCTGCGATAGCGGTGAACTCTTCTTTCGAAAATTCAGTTCCGCCGCCAGAATAATTGATAATGTGCGCGCCCATTTTAACCGCATAACGAATGGCCTGTACTGTGTTTTTGAGGTTGTCAGTGTTAGGAACTTTAGGGTCGTAGTATTTGAGAATCATTAAGCTCACTTCCGGAGCAATGCCAATGATGCCCACTCCATTGCCCGCTTCGGCGCCGATGATCCCAGCGATGTGAGTTCCGTGTCCGTGATTGTCGTCAAGTTTGTGATTGTTAGAGACAAAGTTCCAGCCATAAACATCGTCAATGAATCCATTGCCATCATCGTCGATACCATTAGATGATTTATCTCTTCCTGAAGAGTCCTTTCCTGTTTCACCAGGATTTTTCCAAAGATTATTTTTGATATCTTCGTGTTTTACATCAATACCAGTGTCGATGACGGCAACGACAATTTCACGACTGCCTTTTGTCACGGACCAAGCACGAGCCGCATCAGCTTTTTTTAATCCCCAAGCTTGATTGATCGCGGGATCATTAAAGAGAGCCGAGGGTTCATCAGAAACTTTTTTAGTTTTGGAGGTGATTTTTGAGTCTTCTAGACTTCTACCGTCAGCTTGATGACGTTCAGAAGAATTTTGACTGCGTTGAACGCCGTTGTGATCTTCTTCAAAGTACGAAACATAAGCTCCCAGGCCTACAAAAAAAACGAGTCCTGAGCCAGCCAACAGCAAAGCATATTTCTTGGAAGACATCATTATATGGCTCCTTTACTCTAGTCATTTCGGATTTTGTGGGTATTACTAAATAAAAATCTCTGACTAGAGCTAAGATGTTTGGTGGGTTCAGTTGAGTAGGGGAAGCGGCTCTCAGATTTGAAGATTCTGTTTCAAAATGAAACGGAGTTCTTGAATGAGCTTTCTAAGAAGGATCAGGTTTAGATCTCTTCGTGACAACAGGTCTCTGAGTTTAGTTTTAACTAGAATAAATTTAATCTAAAACTGGACCATTGGTCTATGGTCACACCTGTCTGAAGAAGGCATTTTAAAGGCATGGAAAACTTAGACTTCTATCAAAACTTTCCCGAGCTTAAGAATCAGTTTCAAGAAGATCCATTACTCAAAAGATATCTCAGCAGCACTCTACCAGATTCCATTTACAATCGCATAGAGCCAATTCTTAAGGACTTAGGAGAGCTGGCAGTTGGAGAGATGTTGCAATGGGCTCAACAAGCTGAAGCGCAATTACCGCGACATATTCCCTATGATCCCTTTGGTAAGAGAATTGATGCAATTGAGATGAATGAGGGTTGGAAGAAAATTGAAGCTGTAGCAGCAAAATTTGGTATCGTTGCAGCGGCCTATGAAAGAGAGTTCAAAGAATGGTCGCGAACTTATCAAATGAGTCTTCTTTATCTCTTTCACCCATCCAGTGCCTTTGTCTCTTGCCCCTTAGCAATGACTGATGGCGCAGCAAGAGCTATTGAGCTCTTTGGTGATGAAAAACTCAAACAAGGTGCTTTTAAAAATTTAACCTCTCGGGATCCGAATAAGTTTTGGACTTCTGGGCAATGGATGACAGAGAAAACTGGTGGCTCTGATGTGAGTGGGAGTCAGACAAGAGCTAAGATTTTAGCAGAAAACATTTATGAGCTCTATGGAACAAAATGGTTTACTTCAGCAACAACCTCACAGATGGCGATTACTTTAGCTCGAGTAGAAGGAGCTGAGGTTGGCGGTAAAGGATTGAGTCTTTTTTATCTTGAGACTCGTGATCCTGAAGGTCAGCTAAATAAAATAGAAATACACCGACTTAAAGACAAAATGGGGACTAAGGCGTTACCAACGGCGGAGTTGTCTTTAAAAGGAACAAGGGCCCAACTTGTTGGTGGGCCTGGGCAAGGAATCAAAAAGATTTCTGCCTTATTTAATATTACACGAATTTACAATGCCATTTGTTCCATTGCGCAGATGCGACGAGCACTTGCTTTGATATGGGGATACGGTGAGTTACGTTTTGCTTTTGGTAAAAAACTAAATGAGTTGCCCTTACATCATCGCACTATTGAAGAGATAGAATTCATTTGGGCAGGTTGTTTTCATCTCTGTATGCGGACGTCGCTGTTTTTAGGTAAAGAAGAGTGCGGTTCTGCCTCCTCAACAGAAACAGCAGTGTTGCGTGCTCTCACGCCAGTGGCAAAACTTTATTGTGGTAAGCAAGTGGTTGCAGTTTGTAGTGAAGTTGTCGAAGCCTTTGGAGGTGCTGGCTACATCGAAGATACAGGTTTACCCAAACTTTTGCGTGATGCTCAAACATTGGCAATTTGGGAGGGAACTACAAATGTTCTATCTCTGGACCTGTTGCGAGCCTTTGAAAAAGACAAGGCCGACCTAGCTCTTGTGGAAGAATTTGTTGAACTTATTAAGCAAATCAAATCCAAAGAGTCACAGCAGTGTTTGCAGGAGGCAGTCCAAAAATGGCAGAAACAACTTTGCAAAGCCAAAGAGTTAGGTTCTGAAATTCTGCAAAGAGAAGCACGTGTTTTGGCATTTAAATTTGCAGAAACCTATATTGCAATTTTAACGACTCTCTTTGCTGAGAAAACCCAACAAGCTTGGGATCAAAAAGTAGCAACTTATTGGCAACAAAAAGTAACAATATAGATTAGTCCACTCTAAAAAGAATGAACTTGAGATAGCGTAGTTCTTCCATGGCTAGAGGAAAGGGATGGTCTGAGGGTTGACCGCCAATGTAAAGCACTGTGCCCTTCTTTCTAGCTTTAGAGAATGCTTCTTTGCATATTTCTAAAAAAGCAGGGTGATGAATGTGACTCGAACAAGAGCTGGCGGCGAAGAGTCCTTGTGGTTTTACCAATTTGAGAGAATCAGCAAAAATTTTGATATAGGCAGCAGTGGCTTGAGGGACTGATTTTTCGTTGGGAGCAAAACTGGGTGGATCTGTGATGACGAGATCGTAGAGTGATTTTTTTTGTATTTCTGTTTCAACAAACTTGAAAGCATCAATGGCAATATCTTCATGTGCAGTGCGGAGGTTGTTAATTTCAAAATTACGCTGGACGGCTTCGATAGCCACCTTGGCGATATCAACACTCGTCACATGCTGAGCGCCACCAGCGGCAGCATAAATGGAAAACCCCCCAGTATAACTAAAAAGGTTTAAAACTTTTTTGTCTTTAGCAAATTGCCGAATGATTTGACGGTTGTCTCTTTGATCTAAAAAGAATCCAGTTTTAGCAGCGTCGCGAATGTTAGAGGCGAAAAACAAATCATTTTCAAGGAACTGCACTTCAGCAGGAAGGGCTCCCCAGAGCGCAACACCTTTTTCTTCTTCTTTGTTTTTGCGTTTAAGGTACACACAAGTGAGTTGGGGAAAAGCTTCTCGCAATTGTGCGACCAAATTCTGGTGGTTCCAGATTTTTTCCATGTGGGGGTGATCGTGTTTAATAACTGCAACGGAATTGTAAATATCGATGATCAACCCTGGCATGCCATCCCCTTCGCCATTGCAGAGACGAAAGGAGTTGGTTTTATTTAAGTCAAAAACCTTGCGTGCATCGATGAGTTTTTGCCATTGAATCTGACTCCATAAACGCAAAGTGTTTGTCAGGGAGTTTTTTCTAAACCAAGGTTCATCGCAAAGAGTGAGAACGCGAAATTTAAGTTGGGTGTCTTTTTGCACGATGCCTATGGCAAGAGCTTCTTTTTTAAAAGACAGTATCGCTAGACCATCAACGAACTTTTGTTTTTCATCAAAACAATTGGCAAAAACCCAGCGATGACCTCTTTTGAGGTGTTTGGAGACATCTCGAGTGAGTGGTAAGTTTGGAACTTCATCGGTTTCAATATTTAAAAGAGACAACTCTACACCCCAAAATTAAAAGCTTTTAATCATACTAACTTAGAATTCGCTACCTTACAATTTGGTATGCCGACGATGGTCATATGTCAAATGCTAGTCATTGGGTGGTCTAAGTGGGGCAAGGGCTTGATTTCTAGAGCAAGAAGTTGTCAACTAGTTCCTGTTCAAAAACCAAATTGTTCTTTTTGAAAGGAGAATAACATGAAATCAATTTTAGCTATGTTCGTGATGTTGGCTGTTTCTTCTGCTTATGCAGCGCCTGTAACTTACAAGGTGGATGCAGCGACTTCTAAAGTTAACTGGTTAGGTAAAAAAGTAACTGGTCAACACGATGGTACTATCGCTGTTAAGGGTGGCGAAGTAACTATGGATGGTAAAAAAATCACTGGTGGTACTATCACTATTGATATGAAAACGATCAAAGTTTTGGATATCAAAGATGCTGAGTACAACAAGAAGTTAACTGATCACTTGAATTCAGATGATTTCTTTTCAACTGCTAAGCATGGCGAAGCAAAGCTTGTTATCAAGTCTGCAAAAGAAGTAAAAAACCAAATGGAAATCACTGCTGATCTTACAATCAAAAACATCACTAAGCCTGTAACTTTCATGGTTGATGTTAAAGCTGATGCTGCTAAAGCAACTGCAAAAGGTAAGCTTGTTATTGAGCGTACTCAGTTTGATGTTAAGTACGGTTCTGGCAAGTTCTTCCAAAATCTAGGCGACAAGATGATCAACGATGATTTCGAATTAACTTTCGATATCGTTGCTAACAAATAATCTCTTATTTGATCTCTATTAGAATTACTAAAACGCTGGGTTCAAAACTCAGCGTTTTTTTTAACAAGATGCGGTCGCCCTGAAGTTTGCAAGGGCTGTGTCTTGGACCTGTGGGGCTAGGAGGGGTTCTGTTGTCCTTGCAGTGGGTGCAGATGGAGTCTTGTCGATCCGGAGGCGCGCCCATCCATGGGCTCACCACCATGGCCCATTAGGGCCAACGCCTCCGGCTTGGTGGAGGCCTCCTCTCGCCAAGGCTCTCCCCTCCGCCCCCAGTCCTAGGCCACAGCCAAAGGCCCAAGGCCGCAGACGGCACTGCCCGCTGAGAGGAAAAGGTGGAGCTAACAATTTGCATTTATAAAACTTTGGAACTGCAACCTTATATTGTTGCTGTTCTTAGCACACATTAAACGTACTTACATTAACAAGCCAGACTTGCTTCTCTAAGAAATCTGGCTTGTTTATTTCCGGAACTTCGGACTTTATTTAAATTACATGCAACATTGCCTTCGCATTCACTCCAGCAACAATTAAGGGGTGCAGTTTTAAAAACTTCTTTTGTCTTTGATGTTCTGATCTATCCGTAAGGTTTTTTATATATGAAGTTCCGAGGTGGAAAGCATTACTGCTGTGACAACAAAAAAATCACAAAGCAATGATTCAGTTTTTAAAAGTCACCGCCGCCAGCTCTCATCCGAATTCGAAGAATGGCACTACCACAAAAAGCAAAAACATTTTCTTTAGCAAAAAAGCAATCGCCCTGAAGTTTGCAAGGGCTGCGTCTTGGACCTGTGGGACTAGGTGGGGT
>JBKHVM010000037.1:22258-26370 GCA_046570065.1 Bdellovibrionia bacterium | reverse complement strand
ATCGCCCTTGCGGGCGAACACCTCCGGTGTGCTGGATGTCCCTGCAGCAGAGGACTTCTGGTAAGGGGAGGCCTCGGTAAAACTTCTGAGCAATGACGATGTTGGCTAGCTCATGGATGAGCGCGTCCCAGCCAATAGAGGTCTTCAGGTGTGGCGGGGACAACACCTCTAGCCCTCGGGAAGAGAAAATTCAGAGCCTTGCAGGGTGGAGGGGCTTAGAGCTTGGGGCAGAGTGGAGTTGGAGCCTTGTGTTTCTAATTTGGGTTTGCAGGCTCCCTTGCCTTCTCGAACTGTAGAGCCTCGGAAGCGGTCTGTGCAGGTGGAGCCCTGTGCGGTGGGCGGGAGTAGCTGAGAATAAAAAAACGGGGCTTTGTGGGTATCGCTTGGTGTGTGCGATTATTTGTAGGTGTCTATGGATGGACATGCACATACGAGATTTCTGTCTCCGTAAACGTTGTCCACGCGGCCTACTGTTGGCCAGAATTTGTTTTCGCGTAACCAGCTTAGTGGATACACGGCTTCATCTCTGCTGTAAGGATGATTCCATTCTGGTGCTGCAAGTTTTTGTGCTGTGTGTGGAGAGTTGCGAAGTGCATTGTTCTCTTTGTCCATTTTTCCAGATTCTACATCAGCAATTTCTTTGCGGATTTGAACCATCGATTGAATAAAACGATCTAACTCCGCTTTAGGTTCTGACTCTGTAGGCTCAATCATCAGCGTGCCAGCCACTGGCCAACTCATCGTTGGTGCGTGGAAGCCGTAATCGATCAGACGTTTTGCAACGTCAGACACATCAATGCCTGATGTTTTCTTGAGGTCGCGAAGATCAATGATACATTCGTGTGCCACCATTTCATTTTGGCCTTTGTATAGCACAGGGTAGCTGCCTTCGAGTTTTTTAGCGATGTAGTTGGCACTCAAAATACTTACAAGTGTCGCTTCTTTTAGGCCTTGGGCTCCCATCATCGTGATGTAAGACCAAGAAATAGGAAGAATGCTCGCTGAGCCCCAAGGAGCAGATGTCGTTGCTGTGATTCCCTGAGTTGGGCCACACTCTGGTACCAAGGAATGTTTTGGCAAATATGGTTTTAAGTGAGCCGCAACACCAATTGGGCCCACGCCAGGGCCGCCGCCACCATGAGGGATCGCAAAGGTTTTGTGTAAGTTCATGTGTGAAACGTCAGCGCCAAATTCAGCAGGTCGGCATACTGCAACCAAGGCATTCATGTTGGCTCCATCCATGTAAACCTGACCGCCATGTTCATGAACAATAGCGCAAATTTCTTTGATCGAAGCTTCAAACACGCCATGAGTAGAAGGGTACGTGATCATCAAAGCTGCCAAGTTATTTTTATGCTCTTGGGCTTTAGCTTTAAGGTCAGCAACATCGACGTTTCCTTTGTCGTCACAATTCACAACAACAACTTGCATTCCAGCCATCACTGCAGAAGCCGGGTTGGTCCCATGTGCAGATGAAGGAATTAAGCAAATATTGCGATGACCTTCGCCCTTCGCTAAGAAATATTCACGAATGACTAAAAGACCTGCGTATTCACCTTGAGAACCTGCATTGGGCTGCAAGCTCACGCCGGCAAAACCCGTGATATCACAAAGTTTGTTTTCGAGGTCTTGGATCATTTCGATCATACCTTGTGTTTGGTCAACCGGCGCAAAAGGGTGAAGGCGGTTGATCTCGGGCCACGAAACAGGAACCAATTCAGTTGTTGCATTCAATTTCATGGTACAAGAGCCCAGCGGAATCATACTGTGAGTAAGAGTAAGATCGCGATTCTGGAGGCTATGAATATAGCGTAGGAGTTCTGATTCACTATGGTGAGTGTTGAACACTGGGTGAGTCATGTACTCAGAAGTTCTCGTGAGATTTTTATCCCAAGAGATTTGTAGCTTTCCATCAAAGCTTGCCAAATCAATATTGTGTTTTTGACCGAGATTAAATGCAGTTAAAACCTTATCCACAACAGAAAGATCACAAGTTTCATCAAAAGAAAGAGAGATCTTATTGGTTGCTGTTTTGCGGAAGTTAATCTCAAGAGCAAGTCCTGCTTTGAGGATTGCATCCACTTTGTCAGTTTCGATTGTCAGAGTGTCAAAATAGCTCTGATGTGCAAGTTTGTAGCCAAGCTTTTCAAGACCTGCAGCAGTGAGTGCCGTGAGATAGTGAACCTTTTGTGCTATTTTTTTAAGTCCTTGTGGTCCATGATATACAGCATACATCGCAGCCATGTTCGCAAGAAGCACCTGTGCTGTACAAATATTCGAAGTGGCTTTTTCACGGCGGATATGTTGCTCACGAGTTTGCAGAGCCAAGCGCAATGCCGGCTTGCCGTGAGAATCAACACTCAAGCCAACGATACGACCTGGCATCAAACGCTTGTAAGCATCTTTAGTCGCTAGGAAAGCAGCGTGAGGGCCGCCATATCCCATTGGCACACCAAATCTTTGCGTGTTGCCAACGACGATGTCAGCACCCCATTCACCTGGTGCTTGCAATACGGTGAGAGCTAAAAGATCGGCTGAAGCAATAACAAGAGCACCATGGTCTTTATATTTTTGCGCTGTCGTAGCATGATTCGTTACCAAGCCTTCTGTTGAAGGGTATTGGAAGAAAACTGCGAAAACATCTTTTTCGAATTTAAAATCTTGTGGGGGCATCACGATCATTTCCAAGCCAAGAGGAGCTGAACGTGTTTTTAATACTTCCAAGACATGAGGATGCATATCAGGTGAAACCACAAAAGCATTGGCTTTAGTGTTTTTGCAAAGATTTTGCGCCATCGCCATGGCTTCAGCAGCTGCAGTGCCCTCATCTAAGAGAGAAGCGTTAGAAATTTCCATCCCGGTGAGGTCTTTAACCATAGTCTGAAAATTGAGAAGAGATTCTAAACGCCCTTGAGCGATTTCTGCTTGGTAAGGAGTGTACGCCGTGTACCACACTGGATTCTCTAAAATATTTCTTTGGATCACAGTCGGCGTGAAAGTGTCGTAGTAACCCATACCAATCATGGAGCGGTACACTTTGTTTTTGCTCATCATTTTTTTGAGTTGCGCAAGAGTGTCGGATTCACTTTGACCTTCACCAACAAGAGTGGGGATATGTTGAGAGCGAATGTTTGCTGGAATAACCTTGTCAGCTAACTCTTCTAGAGATTTGAGATTCAGAGCAGATAACATGTCTGAAATGTCTTTAGCATCAGGTCCAATGTGACGGCGAATAAATTCATTTTTGGGAGAGAAATCGGCAAATTTCATGAACACCTCGATTTGGCTCTAAAAACTAGCATAGAGGAGGGGTTCAATAAAGCAATTAGCGGGGCTAACGCGCTTTGTGGGAAAATACAAAAAAACCCTTACTTGATCTCTGCCAGAAAGCGGCATGCAAGTAAGGGCTATGAATCACTGCAAGAAACTATTTTGCAGCTTTTTTTGTGGCTTTTTTGCGAACAACCTTTTTCTTGGTAGTTGCAGTCGCTTTAGCCTTTGAAGCAGCTTTTTTAGTAGTTTTTTTAGCAGTTTTACCTGCGAAAAGCTTCTCTAGCTTTGCTTTTTCAGCCATGGCCTTCTTTTTGTAGGTATTAACTGACTTCTCGAGTTCATTCATGGCTTTGACGACTTCTTTGTATTTTGTCATGGCCTGCTTAACAGTCTGGTCTTTTTCTTTAACTAATTTGCCTTTTAGTTCTTCTTCTTTAGATTTTAAATCAGCAGATAAGGCATTGAGCTTTTCAACCAATTGCTGAACTTTTGGGTTTTCGAGGATTTTTGGGATCAAAGAATCGATATTGAATTTAGCTGCCATTAGGGCCTCCCTTAGAGGCCTTTTTATACCTAGTTTCCGAACAAAATCCAAGCCCCTAGGTAAAACTTATTCAAAACTTAATACATCTAACCAAACTTCTCGTTGTGCCGAGAACATGCCTGGAAAGAGATCTGTGCCTTTTTGTCTCAGTTCCAGTGCTGGTCCTGATAAGTAGGTTTTGATCGCATCTTCGCTTTCTACTGTGTAAACCACTTTGACTTCTTTGCCTGAGCTTTCGAGAGCTCCGCCTTTTTTAAGACATAGATCAGCTTTTTTAAAGCCAGGCTGTTTGAGA
>JBKHVM010000037.1:0-22248 GCA_046570065.1 Bdellovibrionia bacterium | reverse complement strand
GAGAACTTCGGCAATGTGTTCTGATTTTAACCATTCAACGTATTTTTCATAAATTTCGTGTCGAACATGAATATGCACATGATAATGAACCATAAGTTTCTCCTAAAGTGTCAGTTTAAAGTTTGAAAGTAAGGCACCTGGATTAAAATAACCCCCAATTGAGCGCTGGTGATAGGTGTCCGTTGCAGGATTGAACTCACTTTCAGTTGTAAGTGCTTCAAGATTTTTGCCAAGAATATTATAGAGCGAGTCATCAAAACGCATGTCTTCAATAGGCCCTTGGATCTCTCCGTTTTCAACCCAAAAGCAGGCGTAGCGAGTCATGCCTGTGATTCTGGCACCTTGCACATCTGACCAATTCAAATAATGCAAGTTGGACAGATAAATGCCAGTGCCAAGCTTTTTGAGAACTTCAGAACTTGGGAGGTTTCCAGGAAGGATATTCATGGCGCGAGGAGATTCACTTGTCGATGCCTGATTGGATTCAGTCGAAAACTCTTTTGCAGAACGTGTGCTCACAAGAAGAGTCTTCAGTTCTCCGTCTTGAATCAGTGCCGTTTTTTCTTTTGCGACCTCGCCCAGTTGATTGAAGGTGGGAGTCATTCCTGTAGAAAAATCTTCAAAAATGGAAACCAGTGGCGAGAATTTTTCTTGGCCATCAACCAGTTTCATCAAAGCTGAGCCACCTCGTTTGTAGTTCTGATAACTGAATGCGCCCCACATAAACATGGTAGCCACCTCAGTCAAGGCACCAGGAGCTAAATAAGTACGGTACTCACCAGGAGTCAGTTTGATTTTGGCTTTGCCCATAAGCGCCAACTTCTCACGGCTCTGTTTAATTTTTTCCGCTAATTTTTCTGCTGACCACACCGAGCCAGCATAGAGGTCTTTTACGGCCTTTGAGCCATCATAAAGAGAGTAGTCGACAAAAAAGCTCAAGTTACTAAAGTAATGTCTCTGTCCTAATGAATTGGCGTTGGCAATTACCTTAGGGCCAGCACAGTAGAGGCCAGCAAAGTCTGTTCCTTGTGCTGCTTGGATAATTTGAGCTACCGCAGTTTCGGGATTAACAAGATCACCAGAGAACTCTTTCAGAGAGCTGCCATTATTGCTGTGAGCAACGACAAAGGGGTCCGCGGGTGATGATTGCAAATCATTTCTCAGCTTGGTGAGGTGCTTTAAAGCATTGGTCAAATCCACTTCAGCATTGCCTTGTAGAGGAAATGTAAATTGAATCTGTTGGGTTTCATTTTGGAGACGTAGCTCTAGGTTGGCTTGTTCTACTTGGGTGTTTTGTCTGACTTTGGCGTCATTAAAACGAACGAAAACAGAATCTTCAGCATTGAGATTGAGAGTTAACTCTTCTTTTTCATTAAGGGCTGAAAAAATATTATCAAGAATGACATCCCAAGATTTTTTGATGTTCTGAATGTACGACATAATTATGCTCCAAACACTTCGATATTTTTAAACAGGGCGTAGGGACTGCGGTGGCCGACACGAATAATTTGATTAGGTTCACCTTTTCCGCAGTAAGGAGAACCATAAGTTTCGGTGGCGCGTGTGAGCCCTGCTAATTGATTCCAGAAAGCTACTGTGGTGCCACGATAATTTGGATTTTTTAGTGTTTTAGTGATGCGCCCATTTTCTATGAGTTGCGCATATTCACAACCAAACTGGAACTTGTTGCGGTAATCATCAATAGACCAAGAACGGTTCGCGTGCATGATAATGCCTCTTTCAACTTTAGAGATCATCTCCTCTAAAGTCTGTGTACCCGGTTCTA
Source organism: Bdellovibrionia bacterium (assembly GCA_046570065.1). GTDB lineage: Bacteria > Bdellovibrionota > Bdellovibrionia > Bdellovibrionales > Bdellovibrionaceae > JBKHVM01. Next base: position 20,462 of record JBKHVM010000037.1, on the reverse strand, counting down.
AATTGATATTGGCCATGCGATCGATGGGAGCGCGATTCCAAGAAGAGGATCTAAAGTTGGCGACTCCAGGTAGGCCCAATCTTTTTTGCGACTCCAAACTGCCGAGTCCTCGTTGAAGGACGCCGTCCTTGATAAGATACTCACGGGTTGCTTGAAGGCCACATTCATCAAAGAGATAGGATGCCATTTCACCTTCAACTGTAGGGTCAAAAGTGACATTCATAAGTGATGAGCCATATTGGAGACGGCCAAAATCAGCAGGTTGCACAAAACTCCATCCTGCATAATTGCGTTCATCACCTAAAATACGATCATACTCAAGAGGGTGGCCAATAGACTCATGAATTTGCAGAGTCATTTGATCTGGAGCCAAAATAATATCTAATTTTTCTTCAGGAGTGTTTTCTGCAAACAATAACTCTAAGGCCTGTTGAGCAGCTAAAGCTCCCGCATTTTTAAAGTCATCTAGATTAAAAAACTCACCACCAATTTGTTGGCATTTTGCTAAACCACCAGATTGTGAGCGAGACTGAACTTCGTTACCTTCTTTAGCGGTGGCCTCGATGGCAGAGCTGACGATATTAAAGTTTTGTTCAAAGCGGCTGCCTTGTGAACTTAAGTAAGTCTGTTCGCATTCCACCATCATCGTGTAAGCGACACGGGAAACAATTTTATCGTTAATATTCATTGCTTTGGTCGATGCACTCAGTACGGACATGATTTCGCTAATAGAGGTTTGATCTAAGGATTTAGCATGAGGGCTTCTGTATTGCCCTTTAGCAACAGGACGTTCTTGTGCTGAAAAGCTAAAAACTTTGTGCTGGGCTGCTTTTTGCGCAAGTTTTTGCGCTTTTTCTGCAGCTCTGCGAATACCTGATTCAGACAAATCCGTGGTGCCAGCATAGCCAAAATGACCATCGACAAGAACTTCGACCTGAACTCCTTCATCGAGAGTGGCTTGGTTCACTTGAGGTTTTTCGTCGATAATTCCGCGATAGTGAGTCGTTTCTTTGATTTTTTTAATAGCAACCCAATCGCCGTGGTTTTTGATGAGGTTGAGGCTTTTTTCTAAATCCAGCATAAAGTCTCCTCTTTTGTGGGGCCAGTGTGACACCTATCAGTTTTGGCAAGCCCCTTGCATAACGGAAACTGTAGAGGGTGTCAAAGAAAGGACACTAATAAACAGGGGGGAAAATGAAAAACATAATAGTTCAATCATTAGCAGTTCTAGCGTTTTTATTTATCGCTCTTGAGGGCAAAGCACAGGCTCCCCAGGTTTGTACTTTGGCAAGTGAGGGAATAGCCGGAGCTGCTTGGAAGAAACATCGCCTCTTGCTTGGCGAAAAAGTAATTTTTGGCACTGATGACCTCACAGAAATGATTCAACAATTAGATGAGTATCGCCAAAGCGGGCTCTGCCAGTAACGATTTCTGCAAATACCTGTAGACAGTTTACTTAAAATCTTAGAAAAGCTCCCTTAAGGGAGCTTTTTTGCGAGATCATTATTTAAAAAACGAATGGCAATCTTATCCATCAGCGTGGCCTCAAGTTCTGGCGCGAGGACGTTTTATGGAGTTTCGCGAGAATTGCTTAATCTTGTGGCAAAAAGGACAAATTCTATCTTTTGAATCTGAGAAGTGGACTTTGCACAATACAGCCTTGCCGCCACAAGAAGTTCTGAAGGAAGGTGATCTCATCGAGATTGCAGCTGATGGGCAGAGCCTACAATTGCTGGCTCCGGCGCTGATACCCTGGAAGAAACCTGTAGTGGCAACCTACGAATTGCAGCGCTGGAGTTTGTTTTTACAAGTCGTAAAAAAATATTTTCAGCAGCAAGAATTTTTAGAAGTAGCGACGCCTACTCTAGTGACCTGCCCTGGCAGCGAGCCCACGTTGGATCCTATTGCGGTGAGTTTTCCAGCCCAGAAAGAACCTTTGTATTTACCAACGAGCCCCGAGTGGCACTTAAAGAAAGCGCTAGCTCGAGGATATGAAAGAATATTTGAAGTGCGTTCTTGTTTTCGTGCAGGTGAGGTGTCCCCTCGACATCGTCCAGAGTTTTGGATGTTAGAATGGTATCGTAGCTACTCGCCACTCATTGAGATTCAACAAGATATCGAAGCTTTAATTCAAGCCCTGCACGCACAAATGGGCGGGCAAAAGCCACGTCGAGTTTACAGTAAAACTATTGCTGAACTTTTTAGAGAGTATTTGCATTTTGATTTCACTCCGCAAACAAAAGAGTCACAGCTTCGTGAGTTGGCTGCACAATTAGGGGTGGATCTGACACCTGCACAAAATATCGATGACTGTTTTTTTCTAATCTTTATGGAAAAAATTGAATCGCAGCTGCCTGAAGAAGATCTTATTTTTGTGAATAAATATCCACCTTATCAAGCAGCTTTAGCACGATTGGATGAGCAAGGATGGGGGGAGCGTTTTGAAGCTTATTGGCAAGGCTTTGAATTAGCGAATGCATTTTATGAGCTAAATGATCCTCACATCCAAAGACAAAGGTTTGCGGAAGATATGGCAAAAAAAACTCAGTTAGGAAAAGCAGTTGTTCCTAGCGACGAAGATTTTTTTGCAGCTCTTGAGATGGGACTGCCTCCATCATCGGGAGTGGCTCTCGGGCTTGAGCGCCTGTACATGGCGCTATTTTCGATTAAAGATATTCAGCAGCTGAGAGTGTTTTAAAAAGAAAAATTACGTGGTCTTTTTTTGAGGACCTTTGTTGATGTCTTCTTTGAGTTCTTTACCCACTTTAAAGAAAGGTAATTTCTTTTCATCAACATTGATAACTTCTCCAGTACGAGGATTGCGACCTTTGTAGGCTCCATACTGGCGATTCACAAAAGATCCAAATCCACGAATTTCGATACGATCATCTTTCATGAGTGCTTCAACCATAGAATCAAAAATGGTATTCACAACCGTCTCGGCTTTTACGCGAGTGATGCCTGCTTTTTCAGAAATCAAATTAATAAGATCCGCTTTGGTCATGATACTTTCCTTTAAACTATTGATAACACTGTCTAATTATACAGATGCTACCTTTCCTGAGTAGTCCTTTTATGTTTTAGCTCGACGCACAAAGCGTCCAGAATTTAAAAGGATCTTAAGATAAGCTCCGAGCACCGCATCAAGCATCTTTTGGGTATTGAAAGTGTCGATTACTTTTTGTCTAGCTCTCTCACCAATTTCTTGGGTGGGGAGGGAGCCAGAGAAAGCTTCGATCATCAGTTGGGCCATAGACTCCACATCGGCCGGTCTTACTAAAAAACCATCCTGTCCATCTTCCACAATGTGAGCCAGTGGACTCACTTCGGAGCCAATGAGGACTTTTTTCTGGGCCATGGCTTCGATAGAGCTAGGTTCAAACCCCGTAGTGCGAGAGCTCATATTAATGAACAAATCTCCCGCCGAGATGTAGTCTGGCAATTCAGTGGGTGAGACAGCTCCCACCATCAAAGCTCTACTGCCTAGTGCCAGTTGAAGAACTTGAAATTCTATTTCTTTAAAGGCAGGGCCATTGCCAATAATGAGAAGGTAGGCATTTGGTTTTTTGATGGCCACCTTTTCAAAGGCACGAAGTACATAGCGAAGCTCACCCACATCTGTCATTTCAGAAACAGTAGTAGCGACAAAAGCATTACTGGGGATTTGTAACTTTTGACGGAGCTCAGTGGATTTTTCACTGGCGGCCAAATTTCCAATCTCTAAGCCGTAGGGCACTTGGTAAATAGAGAGATCAGGGTAAAGATAGTATCTCTCTAAGATTATCCGTTGTTGTGGATTGGTGACAAACATACCATCAGCTGATTTTAAAATTTTGCGATCACTACCATAAAAAGTAGTTAAAAATTTATAAGCAACAGCAATGGATGTCGTGAGCATACTGCCGAGAGTTTCTTGGCGCATTCCTAAGATAGAAAACAATTGTGACATTTGAATGGCCTCAACGTCGTAGGCCATGGCAAATTTTAAATCGTCTTTGAGTTTGGCAATTCTCAACCCCGCCGCGTCGAGGCTGTGCACCAAATGAAATGGACTCTCTTTGTGTAATTGTAAAAATTTATTACGAGCGGCTACCTGAAAATTAATATGTGAAGTGTTCTTGCTGCCCTCATGTAAGAAATAAGCTCTCACGCCATCTCTTTGCACTTCCGCTTTTCCGAGTGGGCTTTTAGTCGAAATAATTGTGACTTTATGGCCGAGTTTAGCTAAGCCTCTAGCAATGGGCCACAAAAATCCAGCGTCACTAGAGCGTGATAATATTTGAAAGCGATAAGCAACCAAACAGATATTTAGTGATGGCGGAAGTGGTGGCCTTTTTCTGAACATGCATTCAGTTTAAAGGGAGCTTAGAGTTTCATCAAAGCTTTATTGAAGAGTCTGTTGAGTTCATTCAGAGGTAGGTCCATCCAATGTCGTTGCTCAGCAATACTATCGTTGAGTTTGATTGGAGTTTTGAGTGTTTCAAACTTTAGAACTTTGTCTATTTCGCTCGGAAGGCGATGAGCATTGAGAATCCATGAGTTTTCTCCATGCTTCCAAAGAGCAGCATGTACCTGAGCTTGGCGATGATCCAAGGCTAAAGTGCAGTTATTATGAATAGCCATCATATAGTGTTCAATGAGCTCGGTAGAACTCAAATCACATCCAGCTAGCCACAGTACTTGAGCTAACTGTAAAAGTTTTTCTTTCATGGGCAAGGGGGTAACTCCAGTTAGCGTCCACTGAGCGGCAATGCCTTGATCCTCGCACCAATGCTGAAAAAGTTTTCTTTCGCGTGGACTCCAATTGTTCATGCTTCCGAGGAGAACTACATGATATTTCTTGCAGATCTTTATAAAACGTTGCGACCAATTGCTTTGTGGCGAAAAACTCTTCTCATAAAAAGGCATTAGGACAAACTGCTGAGGAAGTTTTTCTATAAAGAGAGACTCTTCACTGCTTTCTGATAGAGAATGAGTTTTTATGTCCTCAGACAAGTTGAGCATTGGAGGTAGAATCACACGACCTTGATTGCGAATACGTGTCTCGATGCCACGTAATTGCGCCATGGATTCGGCACTAGGGCAGGTAACAATATCACTTTCTGCTAAAAGATACTTGAGCAATTTACGATTGCGGAGAGAGCGAGTTGTTTTCATCAAAGAAGTGGTGAGAATAATTCCTGGATGAGCTTTTGCAAAAGCAGCAATAGTTAAAAAAGCAGGTTCAAGTTTTTCATTTTCGGGAAGTAACTGAATGATTTGCGGTTGAGCTCCTAGTAAGAGTGGCAAAATTTTTAATCCCTCGAACCAAGACCAAGTTTTTAAAAAGGTCAAAACTTGGATGTAGTCATTATTTTCAGGAGGCGATTGATCATAACTAGAGACAAAGACAATTTCGTGCTGTTGGGATCTTAAGGCGGTGGCAAGCTGCCAAGTGATACTATTAATCTCTTTTGCGACTAAAACTATTTTCGCCATTCGACTCCAAGGGCATTAAAGATTTTGTGCAAAATTTTACGATTGGCTTCTGGGATATTACGAATTTTGAGTTCTTCTGGGTGAATCCATTCCAGCATCATGTGATGTTTGGCGCGAGGCTCACCTTTCCAATAGAGAATTTCAAAAAATAGGATCAAAATTCCAACGTCGCCATAAGAGTGAGTGCAAGTAAGTTTGAGTTCACCCACCTCAGCTTCGATGCCGAGCTCTTCTTGCAATTCTCTTTTAAGGGCCTCTTCGGGGGTTTCACCAAGCTCAATTTTGCCACCTGGGAATTCCCATTGCCCAGCTAAGGAATTGTGTTCAGGGCGCTGACCGACAAGTACCATACGATCTTTACGAATAAACCCAGCTACCACTGGAATCCAGTGGGCTTTTTTTGTTTTGACTGGTTTATTTTTGGCATCCGCTACTTCTGACATTTTGCCACTTTTCTAAAAAAACTAGGTCCTTGCAAAACAAGGGCAGAATAAATTTCAACAAGATCTGCCCCCAAATGCAATCTTTCGGTCACATCTTCAGGACTCAAGATGCCCCCGCAACTGACAAGAAGCAAATCCTTACGCTTTTGGCCTAAACAACTTTGTGCGATTTGGAGAGCGGCTAGGGATTTTTCTTTAAGAGGAGCACCGGAAACCCCACCTTCTTGAGGAAATCTCATTTCAGGAGTGCGAGCTAAGGTGGTATTTGTCAGCACAAAACCATCGACCTGACATTCAACAGCGCAAAGAAGTGTCTCTGTTAGTAAAGACTGGTCCATATCTGGAGAGAGTTTAAGCAGTAATGGTTTATTGAATTTACCAGCTTCCGTGGTGAGCGGGAGTAGGAGTTTTTTTAAGTTTTCTGGCTTTTGTAACTCGCGCAGCCCTTGAGTGTTGGGGCTAGAGATATTGACGACAAAAGCATCTGCCACAGCTTGAAAATGTCTTAGGTTAAAAAGGTAGTCTTGTACTGCTGATTCATTGGGGGTTTGTCGGTTTTTCCCGATATTGATCCACACCGGAATAGGAAAAGGTTTTTGCCATTGTTGCAGATTTTTTAAGACCACATCACTTCCTGCGCTTGGAAAGCCCATCTTGTTCCAAAGGGCATTAAGTTTGAGATCGCGATCTAAGATCGTGCCTTGATTGGGGCCTTGGGGAAGAGGGGTGACAGTACCAACTTCAACAAAGCCAGCACCGAGGCGATACCAAGACTGTAGGGAACGTGCATCTTTGTCGACTCCGCCAGCTAAGCCCAGAGGGTTTGCGAAGTGCATGCCTCGCCAAGAAAAACTTTTCCAAACGGGCGTAGGCCCAGCATAGAAGTTTGCAATTGTAGGTAAAAAAAATGGGCTCAAGTCATGAGCCCATTTTGGTGGTAGTATTGTCCAGACTCTCATGTCTGTATCTTAGCGAGGGTATAAGCCTCTTAGCAACATAGCTTTTTCAAGTCTCTGCACAGCAACAGCCATTGCTGCAGCTCTCATATCAACTTGTTTTTCTTCGTGCATTTTGTAAACCGTATCAAATGCTTTAGTGATAATTGTTTGCAGACGTCCATTAATCTCTTCTTCGTCCCAGAACATCGACATGATGTCTTGAACCCACTCAAAATAAGAGACGATAACGCCGCCACCATTTGCTACAACATCAGGCGCGATGAAAATGCCGCGTTTTGATAAAATCTTTGTTGCGCTATTAGTAATCGGGCCATTGGCTCCTTCAACAATAATCTTTGCTTGAACTTTTTCAGCATTGTTCTCGTCGATTTGACCTTCGAGTGCACATGGAAAGAGAGCATCAACTTTGAGTGTCAAAAGCTCTTCATTAGTGATTTCTTTAGAGTTAGGGAAACCTTTAACGCCCTTGTGAGCTTTAACATATTCCATAACTTCGGCAACGTTGAGTCCGTCACCATTAAAGATACCACCTGTAACATCAGATACTGCTACGATTTTAGCACCACGGTCAGCTGCAAACTTAGCTGCAAAAGAGCCTACGTTACCAAAACCTTGAACAGCAACTGTAGCACCATTCATCGACATCTTCATTTTTTCGAATGCTTTTTCAGCAACATAAACAACACCTAAACCTGTGGCGTGATTACGTCCTAAAGAACCGCCAATTTCTACTGGTTTTCCGGTAACAACGCCAGGTTGCGCAAACCCACCATTTTCTTGCGAGTAAGTATCCATTAACCAAGCCATGGTCTGTGGATCAGTCCCCACGTCAGGAGCTGGAATATCTTTTGTTGGGCCAATGAAAGCAGAAATTTCAGAAGTATAACGACGAGTGAGTCCTTGTTTTTCAGCGCGTGAAAGCTTAGTAGGATCAACAGTGATTCCGCCTTTTGCTCCACCTAAAGGAAGACCAAGAACTGAGTTTTTGAAAGTCATCAAAGCAGCCAGTCCCACAACCTCTGGAAGATCTACTTTTTGGTGATAACGAATGCCCCCTTTGTAGGGGCCCAAAGTTGGAGAGTATTGCACGCGGTAGCCAGTAAAAACTTTTACTGACTGATCATCCATGCGCACAGGAACTGAAACAACAACAGTTTTGCGTGGACGACGGAGACGCTCTAAAACATTAGCGTCACACTTAATAATTTTTGCTCCCTCGTCGAGAGTTTGTAAGGCATTTCTAAATAATGGCCCGTCATATAGGGGCTCAATTTGGTGTTCCATTTTTTCCTCCTAATGAGTTTTCAACACTCGCCCAAGCTTAATAGAGTCATTATTCAGTGTCACTCTGGAAAAAGACGATGACTCAGCGGGCATTTGCGTGTGAAATACAGCCTATGATCAAAGTCTTAACGCTAACCGTTGCAATTCTAATGAGTTCCGTCAAAGGCTTCGGAGCTGAGGCTAAAGACGCAGACAAAAAAAGCGACTTTTTGATTTATCAGAGCTCATTTGTGGAGCTGAGAGGTGCTCAAAACAAGAGCAGTATCAATCAATACCCACCATTGGCTCATTGGTTTCTGCAGGGACTATTTGGGGAGACTCCTACGGGCAAAAGAAATAGCTATTCAGCAGATTGTTCACCTCAATGGCTGGCCAAGCGGATGTTGGATCCACGTTTGCAAGAGCTCAAATTCCAAGCGGCACTGTTGCAGAAGTATTTTAACGAATGTGAATCGGAAGTTAACACGGGGGTGACAAGCTCTTTGCGTCACACGCTCAGAATGTTGTCTCTTAAATATGAGCCATCGCGAAACTCTTTTTATCAAGCAATAACTTTTCATTTGCCAAAAGGTGGTAAGCTTCAGGGTTTGCTTGGACTCAAAAAAGATGGACGCCCTCGTCCCATGGTTGTTTTGCGATTAGGGATATTTTCATCTGTAGATGAATTTATGGCAGAACGCTATTTAGCCATGCAACTATTCGATCAAAGTCCCTTCAACCTCCTCATTATAGAAAATATGTCATCCCCAAGTTTTACCAGCAACAATCTCAATTTTTCTTTTGGAGGATATGATGAGGGGTTGCAGAATATTTTGATAGCCAAACATTTGCGGGATAGTAAGGGACCCTTTGCAAAAATAGTTCAGAGTTTGCATTTTGTCGGTGTGAGTTTAGGGGGGCATGGTGTTCTCTTTGCTTCACAACTCAATCAGTATAATTCCACAAAAGACAAACTCATCGATAGCTTTCTCCTATTGTGTCCTGTCATTCAACTCAAGCCTAGTTTTACACGCCTTAACGAAACAAGTTTGCTGAATCAAGGCGTCGACTTCTGGAGTCGTCTCCGTCTTAAAAATCTTGAACAAAGAATTCACAGTCAGGGTAATGAAAAGTACTTTCTCGCGCAAATTTTGCAACATCTCGAGGCTCGATATCAGGGGGCCTTGATGGGCAATGATGCAGTTGTTGTTCCGGAAAAGTGGCGCCGCGAAAACTCTTTTTGGTCTCTGAATAATTTTGCATCAGATTATGCAAACGACCTTGCTCCAGTACTTAGTATTGTCACAGAAGAGGACAATGTTGTGCCTTGGAAGATAAATTCTGCAACAATCCGACATAAAAATTTTAAGGCAATTAAACTGAAATCGGGCCAACATTGCTCTCTGACGTCTGCTTATCATTGGGATGTGATTGCGACAGCTCTACAGTCATATATTTTGGCGCAATCGCCGAAATTTAAGATGACCGAAATTGCTTTTCCGGTAGAAGTAGAAATTGTGGAGCCTAAGGAAAATTTGAAAGCAGATTTTAAGATTGAAAAAGGTGATTCTGAGTATGTAGTAGTGACTTTGGCTGGTAAAGTAAAGAAGCAGCATATTCACTTGCCGCTGTCGAGTTTTGGCTTTGCATTTAAGGGCTCTACGACTCAAGAAGAAGAAGCTATGTTGGTTCGTTGGCTTCATCACAATCTGCGCTTTAAAATTGCAGGTACTACTTTGCGTTTAAGTTGGCAACTCTGAGGCAAAAAAAGCTGAATGTCTGGCTAGATTCTGCATGTAGGGGAGTACGTCTTGTTGGAGATTTGTGGGTAATTTTTGAAAGCGAATAAAATGTTCTTTGGGAACATAGCGAAACGTAAAATTGATTCGTCGAGTTTCAAAGTTTTGAATTTCATTTAATGGGAAATAGAAATTATTTTTTTTCTCAACTCTTTGCACACGATGAAAGAGTTGTTTTTTAAACCGATCCCCACCAAAGATTTGCAAACTTGAGTCATCCAGCCATTGCTGAAAGACCACTTGTGATTGTGAGCGTTGGCTTTGGCTAGCAACGAACTGAAATATAGCTCTCTCGCCAAAAGAAATTGAAGCTACGGGGCCAGGTTCAAAATCTTTATGCTCTCCGACGCGGGCACAATCAATTTTTTTTCCTTCACTATCTGTTTTGTCGCCGTAGAAATTAATAAGGCAAGTGTTCAGATGCCAACCTCGAGGGATATCTTTGGGGTTGTAAGTTTCTCGAACAATATTTTCAATTTTTTGAATCAAGCTTTCAAGAATAGGTGGGTAAGGCTCAGCTTGCACACAGCGATTTTCTATACCCTTGGGTGGGTGATAGTAGTTGAGACAAGCAAATTGCCAGTTCCCAAGCCAGTAAACAGGTCTTAAAAGCTGCCTGTTCTCTTGTCCAGCAGGGGGAGGATTGGACTTAGAAAAGCGCATTTCCCAAATGGGATAGAGGGTGTTGAGATATTTAAAGACTTCTTCTTTTTCTCTAGGAGTGATGTAGTTTTCGAAATAAAGCAGCCCGTAAGGAAGTTTTTTTTCTCCCTTTGCTTGAGTCATACCAGATTTGTTTTTGCCCTTTGGGGGGCCGTAAAGTCTGCTCATCTTTATGGGTTGTGATTGGAGCATAAAAGCATATCTCGTGACAACTGCGGAGCAATGATTTAGATCTAGTTCCATATAAAGGGTGAAAAAATGACAGGATCAATTAGCAAACGCATCGAATTGGGTCAGACCGAAAAAAACAAAATGCTTCAGATTTTGCCTGATCTTAAAGGTAAAAAAGTTTTAGTCATCGGTGATGTTGGATTAGATGAGTATGTGTTGGGAGAGGTCAGACGTATTAGTCCTGAGGCTCCTGTTCCAGTTCTGGAGGTCAGCGAAGAGGACAAACGATTAGGTTTGGCGGCAAACGTTGCACAGAATATTGTGAGTCTAGGTGGCGAAGCATTGCTTATATCTGTTGTTGGAGATGATATGGGGGCCCAGCTATTAAAGGAATTAGCTCACAAAGCAGGCTTTAGTTGGGATCACATGGTGGTCACCCAAGAAAGACCGACAACGCGGAAGACCCGCGTGATGGCAAAGCACCACCACTTGGTGCGTGTGGATTACGAAGTCAAAAAATTTCTCAGTGAACAGGTAGAAGCCGCGGTCATTAAAAAGATCGAGAGCTTAGCACCTGCCAGTGATGTCATTGTCATTGAAGACTATGCCAAAGGGGTGATTACCCAAAATATGATTCGCAAAATTGTTGAAGTGGGAACACGCTTAGGTAAGAGAGTTCTGTTGGACCCACATCGTGATAAGGCTGGCGAGTTCTATTATGGTATCGATCTAATTAAACCTAACTACGACGAAGCTGTAGCCCTTTCAGGTTTAAAATTTGATGAGCTTAAAGAAAATCCAAATAAAATTCTAGAAGTGGGGCGAGCTCTGCAAAAGAAGACCGGAGCTAAAGAAGTGGTTTTGACTCGAGGTAAAGACGGTATGTCTATTTTTTCTGGGGACCAGATTACCGAAGTTCCAACTTATGCTCGCAAAGTTTTTGATGTAACAGGGGCTGGAGATACAGTTATAGCAGCTTTGGCTTTGGGGTTGGCGGCAAACAAGTCTCTGGTAGACTCTTGTATGTTAGCAAATTTTGCTGCTGGAGTGGTTGTTGGTAAAGTCGGGTGTGTTCCTTGTGAAATCCCAGAACTTATTGATTACATCAATACCACTCATTAATTAGGCATATCTAAAAATAATATAGGGTCCTAGGTTAAGGCTATTGAGCTTTGGAGAGGATTAAGGCTTTCTCATTGCGAGGGGGAGGCCTTTCTGCTACAACCATCTCCAATAAAAACGCAACCTTAACCAAAGAAGCTCGGTAAGAGTTTCGGCTGGAAGCGCAAGCTAAAAGCTGGCTGTAATAAGCCTCGAGGAGCCCAAATGAACAAAGAAGAAATGCCCGTCTATTCAGACGAGATTAATCAATTTCCTGAGAATCTCACTCAAGAACAATTAGCAAAAGTAGAAGCTGTGGTGGCGGAGGCAGATCTCCGAGCTGCTAATGTTGAGACAAAATCTGGTGAAGCGCCACTAGATTACACTAAGGATGACAACACCTTTGTTGCACCTGAGGATGCTGTTAATTTCTACTCTCTTACGCTTGAGGACCTCAAAGCGTACATTAAGAAAAAAGGCAAAGAGCAGTTTCGAGCTCAACAAATCTTTAAATGGGTTTATGAACAAAGAACCACTGATCCCGAAAAGATGAGCAACCTCTCTAAGGACTTTAGAGCTGAGATGCCTAAGTTATTAAAGTTTGATCTCCCGCCAATTATCAAACATCTAAAGTCTGTTGATGGCACTCAGAAGTTTCTATTTGATATGGGACAGGGGCAATCAGTTGAAGCTGTTTTGATTCCTTCAGAAGGGCGCAACACTCTTTGTATTTCTTCAGAAGTTGGCTGTAATATTGCCTGCAAATTTTGTTTTACGGGAAAACAAAAACTCAAGCGTCGTTTGCGCACTGAAGAAATTGTGGGTCAGTTTATGCAAGTACATGATTCACTTGGAGAGGGTCAACGCATTACGAATATCGTTTTCATGGGCATGGGAGAGCCTCTCGACAATCCTGAAGCGGTTTTTAAGACCATAGAGGTGATTCATTCACCTTGGGGTATTAACTTGTCTCGCAAAAAAATTACGGTCTCAACTTCTGGTATTGTGCCTGAGATGTGGAGAGTGGCTAAGGCCAAGGTGCGATTAGCAGTATCTTTAAATGCTCCTACCAATGAGATTCGTTCTCTTGTTATGCCCATTAATAAAAAATGGGATGTGTACCAGTTATTGGATGCTTGTAAACAGTATTATGATGAAACCGGTGACAAGATTACTTTTGAATATGTATTGCTCAAAGGTGTAACCGATCAGATTGAACATGCTCGCCAACTTGTGAAGCTTGTACGAAGAGTGCCATGCAAAATTAATATCATTCCATTCAATGAGCATCCTGGTTCTGGTTTTGAGAGACCTGATGATTCGCAGATTGAATTGTTTCATGCGGAGTTGCATCGTTTAGGAGCTCATGTTCTTCTGCGAAGATCAATGGGACGAGATATTTTTGCAGCTTGTGGCCAGTTGACTTCGCAAATGCCCAACCGTCCAGAAACCATGGATATATCTAATTCGCAGTTAGCTGGGATGCCAAAACATCGTCGTGAAGAATATAAAAGAATGTTACTAGAAAAGGAAAATAGGTAGTTATGTCTGAGATTTTAGTTGTCGGTAGTTTAGCTTATGATTCTATTTCAACGCCATCGGGTAAAGTCAGCAAGGCTCTCGGTGGCTCTGCGAATTACTTTTCGTTAGCAGCTTCTCTGTTTGCAAAAGTTAAAGTTGTGGGGGTGGTTGGGGAAGACTATTCTCAAAGTGATAGAGAATTGTTGACTAAGCGAGGAGTTGATATCAGTGGCCTCACTGAAGCTCCAGGAAAGACATTCCACTGGGAAGGTTCTTATGAAGGGGACCTTAATGAAGCTAAAACACTAAAGACAGAACTTAATGTTTTTGAGCATTTTAATCCCATTCTCCCAGAGTCTTACAAAAACTCTCAAGTGGTGTTTCTGGCGAATATTGCTCCCGAATTGCAGTTGCAAGTTTTAGAGCAGGTGGCGGCTCCACAATTTGTGGGGATGGATACCATGAACTTATGGATCAATATCAAAAAAGAAGAACTCAAAAAAGTGATAGCCAAAGTTAATATGGTATTGATCAATGAAGGCGAAGCAAAACTTTTAACTTCAGCTAGTAATGCAATATCGGCAGCTCCTCTTATTGCCGCCATGGGGCCTGAAGTCGTTATTATTAAACGTGGAGAGTATGGTTTTGCTATGTACACGAAGCAGTCGGGCTATTTTATTTTACCAGCAATGCCAATCGCTAATGTTGTTGATCCCACGGGTGCAGGAGATAGTTTTGCGGGTGGAGTGTTTGGTTATCTTGCCGCTTTAAACAGAAAGCCTGAAGTTAGTGACATCAAAAAGGCTTGTATTTATGGATCAGTATTAGCAAGTTTTACTATTCAAGAGTTCAGCGTTAAGGCATTAACTGACTTAACACTTTTAAAACTAGAAGAGAGATTAAAGCAGTATCACCATGTGATTGCACATACTTAAGTCTAGTGCCTCTGAAGGGCCAAATTTGGTCCTTCTTTTAAATCTGATTCAATTCTATTCAGTTCAACTTAAATCCTAATCTTTGGTCGAGTTTTGCCTCGGCCTTAGGGCCTTAACTCAAGGAAGTGCAAATTATTTCCGATAGTTAAATTAGGCATGACTAAAAAAAGCAAGAAAAAGAACATTGTTGCAGATGAACTGATTGATTCTTTGATGGAGGATATTAAAAAATCTTCTCCAGCAGAAGAGTCTTATCATGCTGACCCAGAAAGTGTAACTCAAACCAAAAACTCTGAGGCCGAGACTTCAAGTTATGAAGCGGTTGGCTTATTGCCTGAAGAGAATATGTCTGAAGCCACAGCTCATATTTGGCAAGATGTTAAAACTGGCTCTCAATCCATTGATGTTTTTGAAAGTACTGCGGCTAAAGAATTTTTAAATGCACCGGAGGCCGGAGTTTACAATCCTATTGATGAGATTATGGGACAACTTGGTAAATCACCCGATGTCCCCGTTAGTTCAGACTATTATCAGCCTGAAGGGGATGATGATGCGACTCGCCCAGTAGGGAGTGCAGAAGCTGAAAGAACAGCGTCTTTTGCCAGTTCAAATGACCCCGATCGCACGCAAACAGCTGAAGGATTTGAAAACCTACGTCCCATGCGACGACAAAATGCTGAAGAAAAAGTCAGTGTTGGAATCATCAAGCCCGGGAAAGTATCAAGTGTTCTCACCTCTGTAGATGCAAGTTTGGCGCAAGCAGAAAACTTAAAAATTGCACAGAATAGAATTTTGGAACTCGAAAAAGAGTTAGACAAGTTGCGCTTTGAAAATGAAGAACTGGCTAGCGCTGCGGATATTATCAAAACCAGAGGTGAAGAGTATCTCGCGAAGATTTCTAATTTAGAGAGAGAAAAAGCTGAAATTGTGGATGCCCACCAATCAGAAATTATTATCTTAAAAGGGAATCTGCAGTACAAAGAAACTGAAGTTGCAAAAAGCCGAGTCAAAATCGAAGAGCTCGAAACTAGACTTAAGAACGATTTTAAAAAAATTAGAGTTCGCGAGCGTGAACTTGAGAATCGTTTAGAGCTAGCTAAAGCTGAAAAATCAGCTCTAGTTCGTTCTAAAGACGAGTATATTTTAGAACTAAAGAGAAAGATTGATCAGTTGCAAGGGGAATTAGATAATTATAGAAGCAAAGTGATCGAGCTCAATAAAACTCTTGAGAATAATCAAGAGCAGTTTAAGAGAACTGTGAGAGCTTTACGGTTGGCTTTGTCTAATTTGGAGAGTAAAGACGAGAATATTGTCCCCTTAAAAAAAGCTGAGTGATCATGGATGGCGAATCGCAAGAACCTCTAGGCACGGCAACTGAAAACAGTCCGGTTGTGCCTCCTAAAAAGCAAATTAAGTTAGTGATCAGTGATTTGCATTTGGGCAAAGGCAGAATTTTGCCTAAGGGGGGATTGAATTCCCTTGAAGAGTTTTATTATGGAGACAAGCTCATTGAGTTTATCCAGTACTACTCTTCGGGAAGTTTTCGTGATTATGATGTGGAACTCATTATCAACGGCGACTTTCTAAATTTTTTGCAGATTGATTATAAAGGGCACTTTTTAACAGTGATCACTGAATCGATTGCAGTCGAAGTGTTAAAATCTGTGGTTGAAGGTCACGGAGAGGTTTTTAAGGCCCTCAAAGAGTTTGCAAGTAAACCCAATCACTCTATTACCTATGTTGTCGGCAATCACGATCAAGCCATGTTGTGGCCTGCTTGTCGCTCTTATTTTAATGCTGTTGTGGGCACACCAGTGCGCTTTAAAAATATTGTTTACTATTTTGATGGCGTTCACATTGAGCATGGCCACATGCATGAAGCAGCCAATCGCATGGATCCTAAAAAGTTTTTTCTTAAAAAAGATTTGCCGGAGCCTATTTTAAATCTCCCATTTGGCAGTCATTTTTTTATCGAGTTGGTATTAAAAATTAAACAAAAGTATCCCCACGTTGATAAAATTCGTCCTTTTTCAAAAATGGTGCGCTGGGCATTACTCAACGAAACTAAAATGATGGTGAGTGGATTTTTTTCTTTGATAGCCTATTTTATGCGTTCACTGTTTGTTGCAGATCCTCGTCGCAACTGGTCGTTCAAGCGTATTTCTCAGGTGGTATTGGAAAGTGCTATCTTTCCAGATTTGAGTGATGCTGCCCGTAAAATTCTCAATGATGAAAGGGTGCATACCGTCATATTTGGCCATTCCCATGTTTATCAATACCGTCAGTATGGAGTGGATAAAGAGTATTTTAATACGGGCACGTGGACTGAAGTTACTTCCTTAGATATTGAGTCTCTTGGTAAGATCACTAAACTAACCTATGTTCTGATTGAGTACCCAGAAAGTGGGGAGAGACCTCGTGGACGCTTAAAGGAATGGCGAGGTTATCATCGCATCGAAGAAGATGTAGCCATCTCGTAGATTCTGTTATAGCGTATTCGCTATGATTAATTTTTTGACTCAAATTAAAACTGATTCGTCACTCTTTCAAAGTTGTCAGATGGGTCTGCAGCAACTTTTAAAAAGAGATGATATTGGTTTTTTTAAGCTGCCAGAGCGGGATTATCTTTGGCAGAGTGTTCAGGCAATTGCACCAAATATCAGAAAAAATTTCTCTCATTTTGTTGTGGTAGGTATTGGTGGCTCCTCTCTTGGTGCCAGAGCTTTTGTGCAGGCTTTAAATTCCAGTGATATTTCATTTGTCGATAATGTGGATGGAAGAGATTTTGATCTCATCACCAACAAGCTACCTTTAACAAAAACTTTTTTTGTATTTATCTCTAAAAGCGGAAATACAATTGAGACCCTTACGGCTCTGGATTTTTTACAGCAAGTTTTAGAGGAACAGGGATTACAGCTATTCAAACAAGCGGCGGTTGTTACCGAAAACAAAAAGAGTTCTCTCTCTGACTGGGCACAAAAAAATCATGTACCGTTGTTTGAAGTGCCCACTGACGTAGGAGGAAGATTCTCAGTGCTTTCTCCTGTGGGTATGTTACCAGCAGCTTTGGCAGGTTATGATATTGATGGCTTTAGAAAGGGAGCGCGGGCAGCTTTACTTGATAGTGAAAAAATCGCATCAATGATGGCGCAAACTCTCCAGAGCTTTC
This sequence comes from Bdellovibrionia bacterium, assembly GCA_046570065.1. GTDB lineage: Bacteria > Bdellovibrionota > Bdellovibrionia > Bdellovibrionales > Bdellovibrionaceae > JBKHVM01. The sequence goes on along the minus strand of JBKHVM010000037.1, from coordinate 2,960 downwards.
AAGAGCAAAAGTGGATCAGTCTATTTTGGTTTTATAACTCGCGAATGGAATATTTTGGTGCATGGTTGCAGCAGCTCTGGGCAGAGTCCTTGGCCAAAAGAGAAAACCGTCACCAACAGCCGGCCCCCAGAGTGAGTACTCCCATGTGGGCCATTGGGGCCATTGATCAGCACTCCATACTTCAACAAGTAATGGAGGGTGACAAAGACAAGTGGATTTTATTCCACCGTTTTGATTGTGCTGAAGGTGGAGGTTTGGTTTTACAGAGTCCTCAGTTTCCAGAAACCCAAGTCCTTCGAGGAAAAAAACTAGGGGAGCTTTTAAAGGCAGAAGCTATTGCTACAGAACAAGCTTTACGCGCACAAGGTATTCCAACAACAATGATTCAGACCAAAGTCTTAGATGAAGAAAGTCTTGGCTATCTATTTATGTTCTGGATGCTGGTTGTTGGTGGACTGGGAGAGATGCTAAATATTGATGCTTTTAATCAACCTGGGGTTGAGGCGGGCAAAATAATAGCTAAAGAAATCTTAAAGAATAATTCTTAAAGCTGGACTGCCCAAGTGGGAACATTTTTTTAATAATAGAGCTTATGGGAAATTCTGAAGATACATCTGAAAGAACGATAGTTGCCAGTCAAACTCAGAGTGGAATTAAAGCAGCAGACAGTGCTCCGCCAGCCATTGTAGTTCTTCTTGGTCCTCCAGGTTATCAAGGCAAGCAGTATCCCATTACCCAAAGTGATATTGTGATTGGCAGATCTATTGAATCTCAAGTTTATATCGACGATAAAAGTTTGAGTCGCACTCATGCAAAGTTTGTGGTTGTTGGGAATGAAGTCTCTATTGTGGACTTGGGTTCTACAAATAAAACCATGGTCAACAACGTGGCGCTTGTCCCTCTTAGTGCTGTGATTCTAAAGAATAATGATCAGATTAAGACCGGCAATGTTGTTTTTAAATTCTTAGAGCGTGGCAGTATTGAGGCAATCACCACTCAAGCAATGTATGAAAAGTCACAAAAAGATGGTCTTACCGGAGCTTACTCCAAAGGTGCGCTATTAGAGAAAGGCCCCGAAGCCGTAAAACGGGCAGAGGTTTTAAATGAGCCTCTGAGTGTGGTGACTTTTGATATTGATCATTTCAAAAAAATTAATGATGGCTACGGGCATCCCGCTGGTGATTTTATATTAAAAGAGTTGTGCAACGTTATCAGCTCTCGCCTTATCCGCGCCAACGACTATTTTGCTCGTTACGGCGGAGAAGAGTTTGTGCTTATTTTGCAAGGGACTCCGGTTAAAGTGGCTGGAGACGTAGCAGAGCGCATTCGACAAACAATAGAAACTCATACATTTGATTACAATGGCACGATCATTCCAGTTACGATTTCTGTGGGTGTCTCAACTCGTGGTCCTGCAGACAACGACTGGAATGTGCTCTACGACCGGGCTGACAAAGCTCTCTATCACTCAAAACAAACGGGCCGCAACAAAGTCACAGTCGTCGCCTGAGTTGTTGGCTCGTGGCAGTATTATAAGCAGTGGTTTCATTTTTACACTACTTCCATAAGTATATCTTATGGAAGGCATAAGATCACAAACAAAAGTCAAGTCAAAATCAATACTTAAGTCTGTTCTTGGGAATCGCTGGTGCCACAATATTGGGCACAATCATTGCTCTTAGGAAAGGTGGGGGCACGGAGGGGTGCCGCATTTTTAACCGAAACAGAAGTGAGGCGAGTCTATGAAACGAGATCTTGAACGAACAGATCTTGAGCTGGTGGAGTTGGTAAAAACCGGTAGTAGGCCTTCTTACTCAGAGCTCGTGAAACGACATCAAAAGGGATTGCTGCGGTTGAGTATGAGATTTGTGAAGGACTTAGATACAGCACAAGATGTGGTACAGGATAGCTTCATTAAAGCTTACGAAAAACTTCATTCATTTGAAGGACGTTCAAGCTTTAAGAGCTGGTTATTTCAAATCGCAATTAACACTGCGAGAAATAAGCTTCGTGAGTACCGCCATGACACCACTGATATTTCAAATGTTCATTTGGCAGTTGGTGCAACGGCAGAGTCTGGATTGGTTCATCATGCGGTGTCAGAAGTGATTTCTGCGGAAGTGGAGAAACTTCCGCTTAAACAAAAAACAGCTCTGGTACTAAGAGTCTATGAGGATCTTAGCTTTAAAGAAATTGCAGAGATTATGGAGTGTCCTTACGACACAGCAAAAGCTAATTACCGTCATGCTTTAATGAAGTTAAAACAAGTTTTTGAAGAGAAAAAGGATTTACAACTCTGGACAGAGGAAGTTGGAGGATTTTTTATGGAAGTCAGTCACAAATACGCGGAGGCAGAATAAGATGGGGCCCACAGAAAACTATCACGGCGAAGGAAAAATATCTCGCCCAGAACAAATGCGGAAAGTCTTAAGAGATATAGATGATCTTAGCTTTGATTTTGATGAGGCAATGCTCAATAAGATGCATGATCAGATCATGCAGGAAGTAGAGCAGAGAGTGATGCATCCGCCGGAGTCCATGGAGAAAGTGAAAACTTATTTTCGCTCCCACTGGCGAGGTTTACTTTATTCTAGCTCAAGCTTCGTAATAGCAATAACACTGTTGTCAGTGGGTTCTGGGGTGATCAGGCAAAAAGCGCAACCCCCTGTTGCTTTGCAGGGGCTTGATGAGGAGACCCAGATGGTGGTCGAGGTGCTCTCGCAAAAAAGTGACGAGTTGGCACGTACGGTTCTTACTAACGTCTCTGAAGACGAGTTTTTTGTAGACCTTGCTTTGCAATCCAATGAAACTTTAAGTAGCTCTAAATTGAATAAAATTCTAGAGACTAATTAAAGTAAGACTCCTCATGTGGGAGATTCAAGGTGTCTAGCTTTTTTATAACCGGACTTTTAACGCAAAGTTTTAGTGGAGACTTTTCATTCGATCTTCCCGGTTAAGCG
>JBKHVM010000036.1:0-26477 GCA_046570065.1 Bdellovibrionia bacterium | reverse complement strand
TTTGCGGTGAGCACATCGTCGAGAATCAGAGACTCAACGCCGAGAACATTTCTGACATACATCAAATAATCTTTCACGGCACTGTTCTAGCACGACTAGGTGAGGCTCCCTACCAAAACCAGAATTGGACACGGCGCCCTACTCGAGACATTTAGGATGCGTCGCGTTTTGTTACTTATTTTTTAATTTTACGCAGTAGAGACTGAGCTGTGGGGTCCTTGAGAACTAACAATGCGAGACTCAAAAAAATAAAACCAAAAAGTCCTAAACTGAGCACACTTTCAAACCACCATGCCTGTTCCAAAACTATTGTCGAATAAAAAGCTATAAGTGCCGCAACGACAGCCACAAACAGCAATTTAGCTTGTTCGGTCCAGATGCGCACATGAATTTCAAACTTTTTAACAAGCACCCAATTGAGAATAAAAAACTCTAACCAAGCTACCAATCCCGTAATGAGTGAAAGTATGATCACTCTCTGATTCTCGGGAATTCCTAGTGCGGGAGCACCATAAAATAATAGAAACACTCCTGCCAAAGTGGCCACAGCGACACGGGCAATAGCTGCAAACAGAGGAATTTGAGGTCTCTTTAAAGCGTAAAAAACTGAAGAGTAAAGTCTTCCTTGCGTGTTGGCTAAAAGGCCAATGGAGCTTGCTGCCAAAACCCAACCCACAAGCTCTGTACTAGAAGAATCAAAAGCTCCCGTTTGAAACAATAAACTGACAATTTGATTTTTTAAAAAAACAAAAGCGACAAAAGACGGTATTACAAAAAAAGACAGCTGCTTGAGACTTCGCTCCAAACGTTCTTTAACTTTGCTACGAAAAGTATCCTGATCCCCACTCTCTTGAGAAAATTCTGGCAATTCAGCAGCAGAAATACTCATACCAAATAAGGAGACAGGCAAAAGATAAATTGTTTGCGCATAGGCAACTACCGAGATAGCTCCTGTCGGTAAAAGTGATGCCAAAATATTGTCAATATAAGCACTGACCTGCACCACTCCACGGGAGAAAACCACTGGGATAAAGTTTTTTAACACTATTTGCGAATGAGCATTTTTAAAAGGATTCTGCCACTGCATTTTCTGCAATAGACTCAAGGCTCCTGGGAGCTGCACTAAAAACTGTAAAAAGCTCCCCACCAATAGCCCATAGCCTGCCAAAATCGCATTCTGAGAAAAGCTCTCTTGTTGTCCCCATACTAGGAGAGCGACAATAAAAGCTAGATTCCAAACCACAGGAGCCACATAAGAAAGAAAAAAGCGTCGGTGTGAATTCAAAATCCCAAGACACCAAGCCGAAAGAACCAAAACACCTGTACCTGGAAATAAAATTCGCACCAACTGAATTGTGAGTTCACGCTTTTCTCCACTAAAACCAGGAGACAGGAGACTTACTAAAAATGGTGCAAAATAAACACCGAGAAAAACAAAAAATGTGCTCAGAAAAATTAAAAAACTTGCAATTCCCCAAGCTAGTTTGCGAGATTCAACTTCTTTGCCCTGTCCTAAAAGTTGAGCATAGACGGGTATAAAACTTCCCGACAGCACGCCCTCACCGAATAGGTTTTGCAAAAAATTAGGAATTTTTAAAGCTGCTTTAAGAGCATCACCCGCTTCGCTTTGCCCAAAAAAGTAGGCAAACACACGCTCCCGAATAAGGCCAAAGATACGGCTAATAAAGATCCCAGAAGCAACAAAGAACGCTCCTGACTTAGAAGAGACTTTAGCCATTTGAGGTGAAGTTTGTTTAGATGTTGTCACACTTAAAAGCCTACTCCTGAGAAGTAGGCATGGCAATAACTCTTAACAATTAGAGACAAGCTAAAAATCTTTTTAGCAACTCTTGATCTTCGCCCATGTAACCAATACTCAAACGCAAGAGACCTTTTGAGAGATTCATTTTTTGCTGATCCTCTTCCGTTATTTCACTGGAAGTGGTGACGGCCGGAACGGTCATCAATGTGCGAGAAAAACCTAATGAAACAGCATAAAGACCAAACTTAGCCTCTTGTAGTCTTTGAGCAACTCTCATCGCCGCATCGCTGCTCTCAAATTCGATAGCCATCATTCCACCAAAACCAAATTCAGAGTTCTGCATCGATTTTAGCAATTGATGGTGGGGATGAGAATTCAAACCGGGGTAAATAACTTTGAGCCCTTTTTCAGCTAGAGATTTTGCCAAAAACTGCGCCGATTGTGAATGGGCTTTCATACGCAGAGGTAAATGATCTAAGCGCAAGTACAACTCATGGGCAATCTTGGGATCCATGACTGCACCCTTTAACATCAAACAGCCGTGGTTTAAATCGCGCAAGGATTCAATAAACTTTTTATTGCCACAAATAACTCCAGCTATCATATCAGAAGCGCCAGAGAGGTATTTAGTCGCTGAGTGAATCACTACGTCTGCACCTAAATCTGCAGGCGTTACAATGCAAGGAGTGAAAGTGTTATCGACCACCAGTTTTAAATTGTGCCTAACAGCTAGTTTTTTAAGCTCGCGCAACGGACTTGCTGACAATAAGGGATTGCTCAAAGTTTCTGTGTAGATAACTTTTGTCTGTGGAGTGATCGCGCCTTCGACCGCTGCGATATCTTCGGTATTGACAAAACGAACCTGAATTCCTTGTTTTGGAAAAATATTTTTAAAAAGAGCATAGGTTCCACCGTACACTGTCTGTGAAGAAATCATTTCTCCTCCGCCAGCAGCACTATCAGCTCCAAAAAAAATCTGCTCAAGGGCTGTTGCAATTGCAGAGATACCAGAGGCTACCCCAACTGCAGCTTCTGTATTTTCGAGAGCTGCCATTTTTTTGCCGAACATCTCGACAGTGGGATTGGAGTGTCGGCTGTAAAGGTAACATCCTTCTTTTTGCCCAGCAAAAGTTGCTTCCATCTCTTCGGGATTTAAAAACGTGGAAGTTGCGGCAAGGTCAATAGCAGGCACCACCCCACCTTCTTCACCAAAATGCTGAACGTCGCGCAATCTTTGCTCTAATCCCATAAAACACCCCACAACTCTGAGTAATCGCTCTATTTTTCACATGCCCTTGTGAAAATGTCTAACATAGAGCATCGCTTCACCAGAATAAACGCACTATCAACCTCATTTAAAAAGTGACTCCTCTCTCATGATTAAAAAAGAAGCGGGGCCCCTAATGTGCCCCGCCCGTCCCAATCTGCAATTTAAAAAACTAGATCTAATCAAAAGCTTCGGAGTAAAATTCTTCGACAAGTCCTTTAGAAAATTGAGTGTAACCTGCCTTCATGCTTTCAAAACCTAAACTTTTAACTTCGTTGAACTTAGGATGATCACTTTTGCGGGTTGATGGCAAATAGCGACCAAAAGTCAATGAGCCTTGAGCTGAGCCACAGTGGTTAGGCTTACCAAATAACCCCATACTCACACCTAACTCTTTGGCACGTTCATTAGAAACACACATCGAAAAGAAAACATCGCCTTTACCACCAGCACCAAAAAGCGGCAATCCATCGATTTCAGCTTCATAGGCAGAACTATCTACCATGTTAACAGCATAAGAAACAAAGGCATCCACTCCTGCTTCTTTTGCTATTTTAGAAATAACATCTCCGTCTCTTTCCCACTTATCAATGTAGCGCGAACCAACTGCCGAAATCCCCTGAAACTCTTGACCAAAAGTGGGACTAAAAGTGTAGACATCTTTATTGTATTGAATTGCTGCAAAAGTGGGAGATTTTTCAGCTAACTCAGTAGGAGTGAGCACCGTAAAACCCTTACCTGAAAAATCTTTTTTCATTTGCTCCATCACAGCGTTGGCAACTTCGCGGTAATCGTCTGGAGCTGCTTGCGGGGACATAAATGAAGCTCTTTTCGAATCTTTAAGAGCTATTTCTCTATACTCTTTGGAATCCCAAGCTAAATTTACAAACAAAATTGCTACAGATTTAATTTTATTTTCTTTAGTATAAACATCGTTAAAATCTTTAAATAAAAACTTAACATCTGCATCCTTGCCCTCTTCAAATGTTTTGCTAATCATTTCCTGATTCCAATTCTGAATCTCAGAAACACTCCCGATAGAAGCACACCCTACTGCGCTCAAAATAGAAATGGAGAGACCAACTTCTTTTATAAACTTCATCATTTTTCTCCTGGTTTTTAGTTCTCAGGAGATTAGAATTTTAATTGGAAATAATAGCAACAAACATAAGGAATACTTAAATTTTTCTAGGCCAAAGCGTGGTCGGTTTGATGCCATCACAAGATCAAAGATGAGTCTAGCTGCCATTATTATTTAAGACTTTTTAAACCTAAGTCATAGGGGACTATAGACTCTCATTCTCCTCTTCATCACCGTTCATTTGAATGAGAATGCGCTCAGCTAACACGCGATTAAACCCCTTGAGTGCTGCGATTTCTTCCACATCAGCATTGCGAATCTCATCCACATTTGTAAAACGAGTTAGCAATATTTTTTTACGTTTTTCTCCTAAGCCAACCACCAGGTCGAGCTCACTCTCTAAACTTGTATTCTCACGCAACTTGCGGTGATAAGTAATAGCAAAACGATGCGCTTCATCCCGAATCCCTACGAGAATATGCAAGGCCTCCGAGTTATTTTTAAAGGTCACTGGATTTTGTCTGCCAGGTAGAAAGAAACGCTCTTCACTACTGGTAACTTCACTTGCTGTAAAATCACTTTCAGTTCTGGCTTTTGCTAAGCCAACCACTGGAATATCCTTTCTTCCAATTTCCTCAAGAATTTTTATGGCTTGGGATAATTGCCCTTTGCCACCATCAATAACAATCAAGTCAGGATCGGCATACTCTGTGTGTTTAAAACGTCGCGACAGCACTTCGTACATCGAAGCAAAATCATTGATGCCTTCTACGGTTTTTATCTTATATCTACGATAATGCTCCTTAGCCGGCACACCATCTTCAAAGACCACTTGCGAAGCTACGGTCTCTGCACCTTGAAATGTCGAAATATCATAACATTCAATGCGCTGAGGACGCTGCTGCAAATGAAGCTTTTCTTTGATTTCGTCAAGGCCACGAATTTTTTCTTCACTCTTTGAAACATACTTTAAGAAATGAGCTTTAGCATTGTCATTGGCCATTTCTACAAGGGTGCGACCTTTTTCGTCTGTGGCAAAACGCACAATAGGCTGATGGCCTGAGCGCTCTTTTAAGACTGCTTCCATCAGTTTTACCAAGTCGGTGCCAATTTCCACTGGCAACAAAACATCATCAGGAATGAAGTTGTCTTCGTAGTATTGATTTAAGAAATCAACTAGCCACTCACGCGGATCTTCTTGCGGATCTTGAGGGTCAACTTGCGGTAAAAAATGTGGCCGAGTGCCAATGACTCGTCCCGAACGAACGTGCACTGTTTCAATTAAGACCCCACGTTCATCTCCGTAAAAGCCCACAGCATCTTGATCTTTTTCGGTGGTGTCATTTATGACTGCTTGCTTTTCAAGAATCGCTTTTATCGCCTGAATGCTGTCCCTCAAGCGAGCTGCAACTTCAAACTTTTCTTCATCTGCCGAAGTCATCATACGAGTATTCAGCTGCTTTAATACTTTTTTATTTTGCCCTTTCAGAAAGAGCTTTGCCCCTTCGACCTCGGCACGGTAGTCTTCTTGACTAATCATCTGCACGCATGGCGCTGTACAACGACCAATTTGATAAGTCATACAAGGGCGAGTTCGAGTTTTAAATACAGCATCTGTGCAATCACGCACTTTAAAAGTACGATTCAGCCAGCGAATCGTACCATGCACAGCACCTCCGCTGGTGTAAGGACCAAAATACAATGAACCATCTTTTTTCACCTTTCGCGCCAAATACAATCGCGGATATTCATCACCCCAAGTAAATTTAATATAGGGGTAAGCCTTGTCATCACGAAGGCGAATATTGTACTTAGGGCGATGTTTTTTAATCAGAGAAGCCTCGAGGAGAAAGGCTTCCACTTCTGTTTTGGTTAGAATATATTCAACTTCAAATATATTCTGCACTAACAAACGTGTTTTAGGTGAATGGTCTTTGCTATCTGTAAAGTAAGACTTCACACGATTTTTAAGATTTTTTGCTTTTCCAATGTAAATTATTTTATCTTGGGCACTCTTCATGAGGTAGACCCCACTTTGCGTGGGGAAGTCCTTCACTCTATCTTTGAGAACTTCAAAGCGCCCTGACACTGTCAACCTACTTTAACTTTTCTAGTTCATCGCTGAACTTTTCTTCAACTTCACCACTGCGAATATTCAATTCAATAATCTGCAAACGCTTGATCTCATCACGTACTTTTGCGGCTTCTTCGAATTCTAAATTAGCTGAATGCTCCTTCATTTTCTTTCGGAGCTTTTCAATTTCTTCAGAAATCTTATTAGGTTCTTTGCTAAATTTCTCTTGAATTCGTGCCAGCGCGGACTCTTTGCCAAGTGGATTGACCCCCACCGAGCCATCAAATACATCACCCAAACCTTCTTTGATTTTCTTCTTAATACTGGTCGGAGTGATGTTATGATCAATGTTATATTGCTGCTGAATCTTGCGACGACGTTCTGTCTCGCTCATAGCTTTTTGCATGGAATCAGTAATGCGATCCCCATAAAGTATTACTTGCCCATTGAGGTTTCTCGCCGCTCGGCCAATGGTTTGAATCAAGGAACGCTCCGAACGCAAAAAACCTTCTTTATCAGCATCGGTAATACCCACTAGAGAAACTTCGGGAATATCTAATCCTTCTCGCAACAAGTTGATACCGACAAGCACATCAAACACACCTAATCGCAAATCCCGAATAATCTCTGTACGTTCCACAGTGTGAATATCACTGTGCAGATATTTTACTTTGATCCCTAAAGACTCGTAATACTCTGTCAGGTCCTCAGCGCTGCGCTTCGTGAGTGTTGTGATAAGGATGCGTTCATTCTTCTTGATGCGTTCACGAATTTCTTTTAGCAAATCATCAACTTGATGTTTTACGGGTCTGACTTCAACCACAGGATCAATCAATCCTGTCGGTCGAATGATCTGTTCGACAATGACACCTTCAGATTTTTGCAATTCATAATTTCCTGGTGTTGCCGAAACGTAGACAACCTTGTCCATCAAACCTTCAAACTCTTGAAAATTTAAAGGACGATTGTCCAAAGCTGAAGGCAAACGAAAACCATACTCAACCAAACTCATTTTACGTGCACGATCTCCACGGTACATGCCACCAATCTGTGGTACTGTGACATGGGACTCATCAATAAACGTTACAAACTCCTCGGGAAAGTACTCTAAAAGTGTTGGTGGTGGCTCTCCGGGCCCTCTGCCAGTGAGGTGTCGAGAATAATTTTCGATACCTTGGCAAAAACCCATACTTTCCATCATTTCAATATCATAATAGGTGCGCTGTTCGAGTCGTTGTGCTTCGAGAGTTTTAATCTGTTTGTTGAGCTCTACCAATCGGTCTTTAAGCTCATCTTGTATTGTTTTAATCGCTCGCTTCAAATTATCTTCACCCGTGGCATAGTGACTACCGGGGTAAATACCCACTTGATCAAGTTCTTCTAAAACTTGCCCCGTGAGCGGATCAATCCACGACAGTCTTTCTACAAAGTCCCCAAAAAACTCAATGCGAATAGCTCGCTCTTCTTCATAGGGGGGGAATACTTCAACATTGTCTCCACGAACACGAATGGTGCCGCGGTGAAAATCCACATTGTTACGTTGATATTGAATACGAATTAACTCGCGCAGAAAGTGATCGCGCTTTAATTCCGTGTTTGAGACCACTTGAATCATCATACCTTCGTAGGCCTCAGGACTGCCCAGACCATAAATACAAGAAACAGAAGAAACGATAATCACATCACGGCGATCAAAAAGGGAGCGTGTAGCTGAGTGGCGCATGCGATCGATCTGTTCATTAATGGCAGAATCTTTTTCGATATAAGTATCTGTGGAAGGAATATAGGCTTCTGGCTGATAATAATCGTAATAGGAAACAAAATACTCCACAGCATTCTCAGGAAAGAGCTCTTTAAATTCAGCATAGAGCTGCGCTGCTAAAGTTTTATTTGGGGCCAAAACCAAGGCCGGCTGATTAAGGTTGGCAATAGTGTGGGCCATGGTAAATGTTTTACCAGACCCGGTAACCCCTAAGAGAGTTTGATGTTTGAGACCGCTTTTAAAATTAGCCAGAATCTCTTCGATGGCCTTGGGTTGATCTCCCGAAGGTTTAAATGGCGAGTGCAGTTTAAAGTTCTTTTTATAGCTTCCTGCCATTTAATACTCCCTAGTCTATTTGGTAACTTCCCAAAGACTGCCCTCGCTGGTGTCCATGACTGAAATCCCCATAGCAAGAAGCTGATCACGCAATTCATCACTGCGCTTAAAATCTTTAGCGATCCTCGCTTGCGCCCGTTCGGCGACAACAGCATCCACTTGACTACGAGACAGCTTGAGTCTTTCAAGAAGCATATCATCTAATTTAATTAAAAACGCTGCCGGAGCCTCTTGGAACATCGAAATCAAAACACCAATTTTTTGCACAAATTGTGCATACACTTTGGCCTTTCCTTGCAATGCCGGAGAGACTTTAATGCCTCTCTTCACTTGAGAATTAAACAACCGAGTCATTTCAAAAAGTGAAGCAAAAACTTCGGGCGTGTTAAAGTCTTTGTCCATTGCCACAGTGATTTTACCCCAAGCTTCGTCACTGGCTTTTTTTAAGTTTTGATCTTCAGGAGTCTCAGCACTAAAGCCAACTGCTTCTGCCACGGCTAAGGCTGAATAGATTTTTGCTAAACCAGCTACTGCTCTTTCGATTGCCTCATCGCTAAAATCTGAGACACTGCGATAGTGCACAGACAAGATCATCCACTTGTATATCTCAGCATTGTAGCGCTCTAAGAAATCTCGCATCGTCACAAAATTGCCCAAAGACTTAGACATTTTTTGTCCACCAAAGTTCAACAAATTATTGTGCATCCAATACTTAACAAAAGTTTTTCCGCTGCAACCTTCACTTTGTGCAATTTCATTTTCGTGGTGAGGAAAAAGTAAATCTAATCCTCCACCATGAATATCAATAGAATCTCCAAAAAGTTTGTGAATCATGGCAGAACATTCAATATGCCAACCAGGTCTGCCGGGCCCCCAAGGTGAAGGCCAAGCTGGCTCTCCCGCTTTAGCACCTTTCCATAAAGCAAAGTCTAATGGATTTTGCTTTTTTTCGCTGGGGTCAATTCTTACTCCGGTCAACATATCATCTGGATTGCGTCCAGAAAGTTTGCCGTAATCGGCAAAGCTAGAGATCGAAAAATTAACGTCTCCACCAACAGCGTAGGCTTTCTTCTTACTAATTAAGTCTCCCACCATGTCCAAAATTTCTGGCATGCACTCTGTCACTTTGGGATTGTGATCGTGGGGACGTAAACCTAAACTGGCAAAGTCTTTTTTATATTCGGCAATGTAACGTTCAGAAATTTCAGCAGCACTGACACCTTCTTCTTGCGCACGATTGATAATTTTATCATCCACATCAGTAAAGTTCAGTGCATAAGTAACTTTAAATCCTGAATGTTCGAACCAATTGCGAACCATATTAAAAACAACTGGACCACGAAAGTTACCGACGTGGAGATAATTGTAAACTGTGGGACCACAGACATACATCTTCACTTCACCAGGAACAATGGGTTCAAAGTTTTCTAATTTTTTTGTGAGTGAATTGTAGATCTGTATTTGCCCCATAATTATGCCATCCCTGATAAAACTTTTTCAGCTCTTGCTACTAAAGAAGATACTTTCAAGAGAGGAATAAGTATTTTTAATTCTGCCCCGTGCGGTTTGCCAATTACGGCAACACGAATTGGCATAAATAAAAACTTACCCTTAGCTCCTGTTAGATTTTTTACTTCGTCTTGAATTTTTAAAAACTCCTCTTCACTTAAAAAGTCTTTGTTAGCAGCAACAAGAAGTTGTTTCCATGCTTGTAGAACTGCTTTTGAAGATTCCCAGCTGAGAGTTTCTTTGGCTTCTTCATGAATGACATAACTGCTGTCGCTGAGGGGACGGTAGTACTCTATCGCATCCACAAAAGTTTCTAAATAATTTCTAAAAACCTCGACAGAACGCAATTGCCATTCTTTATCCTGAGGCAATTCAAACTGCTCTCTCATGAGGAACGGAGAAATATGACTCCACAACTTTTCGCCGTCGAGAGCTCTTAAATAAACAGAATTCATCCACTTGAGCTTTACACGATCAAACACTGCCCCAGCTGGATTTAAACGTGTGATATCAAAACCAGCTATCATTTCTGGCAACGTGTGAATCTCATTGCCATCAGGATGTGACCACCCCAGCAAGGCAATAAAGTTCAGGATCGCTTCAGGCAAGTAACCTTCTGCATGAAATTGCGAACAGGCAACAGCTCCTTTACGCTTCGAAAGCTTCTGACGGTCATCATCTAAAATAAGGGACATGTGGCCAAATTGCGGGAGGGCCCAGCCCATCGCTTCATATATCATCATCTGACGTAAAGTGTTTGGCAGATGCTCTTCTGCTCTTAACACATGGGTGATCTTCATGAAGTGGTCGTCAACAACGCAGCAGAAATTGTATACAGGCATGCCGTCAGATCTGAGCAAGACAAAATCTCCCACCATATCTGAAGGGAAACGTACTTCTCCGCGAATCAGATCAGCTAAAAGATAATCTTTTTTGAGCAAGCTTGTTTTAAAGCGAACTACAGCCTTATCACCTTTCGCCAGACGCTCCTGAGCCTGTGCCAAACTCCAGTTGGCATAAGGAGACTCTAAGTGTTGAAATTGTTTTTCTTCTTTGGCTTGAGCTTTTTGCGCTTCAATTTCTTCGTCCGTCATAAAGCAGTAGTAGGCTTTACCAGCACGCAATAACTCTTCAGCAACATTTTTGTAAATATCTAAACGCTGAGACTGACGATAGGGAGCATGAGGTCCCATATCTTGTAAAGTCTTCGCATCCACACCCTCATCCCAATGCAGACCCAACCACACCAAGTCATCAACCACACCTCGCAAAGATTCCTCACTGGATCTTGCTTCATCTGTATCTTCGATACGCAAAATGAACTTACCGCCATTTTTTTTAGCAAACATGTAGTTATAAAGAGCTGTTCTTGCGCCTCCCACATGCAGATAACCCGTAGGTGATGGGGCAAAACGAACGCGCACTTGATCCGAGATGGTATTGGACATATTGGCTCTCCAGAAATAAAAAAAGCTTAGGATAAACCTAAGCTTTTTATCTAATCTGAAAATCCACTCGCCGTCTAGGCGTATTGCGGAGCTATACTAGCCAACTCCAAAGATTTGCTTCACTTCTTCTTCTTTAAAAAGCTCATCTTGCGAAGTCGCCAAAGTGAGTTCTTTTAGCAACAAAGTGCGAGCAGAATCCAGCATCTTTCTTTCGCCAAAAGATAGTTCTTTATCAGCTTTGAGCAAAAACAGATCTCTAAGAACTTCTGCGATTTCATAGACAGATCCTGTTTTTATCTTCTCCATATATTCACGGTAACGGCGATTCCAAGTTTGGTTGTCAATTTTAACGTCCTTCTCCTTAAGAATGCCCACAACTTTAGCAGCTTCTGTTTTAGAAATGATTGGACGCAAACCAACAGATTCCACGTTGTCTTTAGGAATCATGATCTTCATTCCCGAATCCACCAACTGGAGGGAATAGAAAGTCTGTTTGTTTCCGAGTATTTCTTTAGTTTCGATGGCCTTTACAACCACCACACCATGACCCGGATAAACAGCGTTATCACCGACTTTAAAAGTCACCATTTAAGGACCTCCACCGGTTAAGCCCGACCTTTGGGCAGATTTATGACCCCCTATTTCTAGCAAATTTGACACAATTTATCAAATAAGAGCAGCGTGGCATGAAAAAAAGAAAGAGCCTGACTAAAGTTCAGACTCTTTCGTATTTTCAATAACTTAGAAGAAATAACTAATTTATTACTCTAGACCATAAACCAGCGCGTAGGGCTGCTTACCAGCTTTCCCCTGAGGAACATTGTGACCGCGTACTACTAAAGAATAGACTCCCGGCTCTAGTATCAGCTCAATCATTTCATGGTTGTTGATACGATCGTTGCTAGCAACTTTCACATTCTCACCAGTCAAAGTTAGATCCAAATCATTGACCAGAGCTTTGCTCGCAGCAGATGAACCTGGAGCATCTGTCCACACTAAGTTAGCCGTGAACTTTGCGCGACGATTTACTTTCACTTCAAATGTTCTTTCTTCGTTTAACCCTAAGCCGATTTTCTCATCGATAATCTGCGTGTTATCTAAAGCCAACATGCGCTCAGCATCCACTCTGCCATAACCTTGATCAGAATCCGGGCGCACTTTTAAGATCTCTTGCCCACGAGCTACCCCTCCCTGACCATACTGACCAGGGAACATATCGATGGCTCTGTTCATCATCACCGCTTTGAGCACTGAAGCTGAAGGCATCATGATTTTGCGAGACTCAATGAGGTACTGACGTAAAACCGTTGCCGCTCCCGCAACCAGCGGTGTGGACATAGAAGTACCACCTGACCACACGTAATCCTTATTGTAAGCACCCCAAAGCTCATTCGCTGTAGCTTCTTGTGACTTTACAGAAAGAATATTTGTACCTGGCGCCACAACATCTGGCTTGATACGACCATCATTAGTTGGTCCACGTGATGAGAACATCGCAAGACCATTTTCATTGTCAGAAATCTTTGAAGAGAAGATAGGCTCCGCTCCCCACTGATCCTGACCTGAGCGCAAGCGGCTAATTGGAACCTGAATTCCTCCAGTGCTTACATTATTCTCAGAAGCACCAACTGTGAGAGCATTCTTTGCTGTTCCTGGAGAACTCATAGAATTTGAATCAATACGACCATCTTTGTTAGCATCCACACCAGAGTTACCAGCAGCAAAAAGCACGAGCATCTCGGGATTTGCAAACATGTACTCATCAACCTGAATAGCAAAGTTATCATAAGCGCCAAAGTTACGAGGAGAACCCCATGAGTTTGAGTGAACACGAGCGCCATCAGCATAAGCCTTGGCAAACATATCGCCCAACTTATTAGGTACACTCAAGTTGTTAAGCATTGGTGACCACATCCCTTGCGCCACAAAACGTGCTTCTGGAGCTCCACCTTTTAAAAATCCATTAGAAGCAGAGCCATTCCCTACAATGCTTCCCGCAACGTGAGTTCCATGCCCCATAGGATCAGCCCAAGACTTTCCAAAAAGACCGACGGCATGCCCACTTACCACACGACTTGAAAAATCAGGGTGGATAGCATTGGTGTTACCAGAATCCAAACCAGTGTCAGCCATAGAAGCGACTTGGCCTTTTCCAGTCCAACCCTTTGCCCATACTTTTTCGAAGCTCATCACGCGAGTTCCAGTTTCAAACCCTGATAAATCAGAGAAGTCACCAGCAGCCTGTGTTCTGAAAGAACCATCAATAGGCTCAAGCTTCATGTGCATAGGTACTAAATCTGGCTGAGCCTGAACACTCTCTACCAAAGACAACTCGGCCATTTTGAAAACATCAAAACGGTTGGCCTTCAAAACTAAAAAGCGTCCTTCTTGGTGGAGCACTTCCACTTGTGGAGCTCTTTCATCTAATAGAGAAACTAAATTCTGCGCATCAGACACCGTGAAGGTCTTTACCAAAACTTGCTGCAATTCATTCTGATTAAAAATGCTAGAGCGTCCTAACTCAGAGCTTAACTTCATAGCACTTTGATAATCTACAACTGCCTGCACTTTATCATTTTGCAGAATTGTATCCACCACAGAACCTTTAGCTCTCACCAGTAGAGCATCGTCAGGAATGTAGGAGAAAACTTCTACTTGCTGAGATTTTAGCCACGCCTGATCTTGTGGCATGATTTTGTTTTTAAACTGCACAATAAAAGACTGCTTCTGGTTCTCCAGAGTGCGAGTCAAAGTTGTACGAGCTACTTGTAGAGTAGAAATTTTACCGCTATTTAAGTGCAACTCGGTTCCAGCAAAAGCTGACTGAGCCATACCTAACAGTAAAAACACTTTCAGTGTGTTTTTCATATTATCCCCTTCCTTAGTCCTGATAAAAGTCGACCATGACTTCAACGGAAGTGGCAATAGTAAAGCTCTAAAAATAACGCGAGGCTATATCGAATGAGTCATAACTGACACTGAAAGATCTGGATTTTTATGGCCGCGGCCTTTGATGGCTTCAGCTTCTTGGTTTTCGATAGCTAAGATCTGTAAGGACTCTTCAGCCCGCTTTTGTCCCTGAACAAACTTGGCAACTTTGATATTTAAAAATACAGCATCCTGATTTTGATGACGAGACTTGCGCGGAGTTAACTCCACTCGCGTTTCAGTGAGACCATCTGAAGAAATTTCCGAAAAAGAGGCTTTCTTGCCTGACTTGACGGCTGTGTTGACGGCAAAAGGTGAAGTTCCTTTGAGGCCAACTCTTAAGTTAACTTGGTACTTCTTTGGCGCTGCTGCCTGAGAAACAGAAACTATGCACACAAAAAAAGTAAAAAGAATCAATTTGCCAATAAGCTTCCTTGCCATCACTTTTACTCCGCATCCTGCAGAACCTCCACTTCTTAAAGTCTGACCTAAGTATTAAAAATTCGCAAGAGGCAAAGTCAAAATGAACTCAGTTCGATTCTGTTGGTCCAGCTCTAAAAAACTCGAGGAAACTTTTAATTCACCACCCATTAACTGTAAACAGCGAAAAGCAGTGAAGAGTCCCAAGCCGGTACCACCTTCCTTGAGTGTTCCCTCTCTGACTTTTACTTTATTGAGTTCAAAAAGTTGCTCTCGAAAATTAGCAGGAATGCCAATACCAAAATCAACAATTTTGAGAATAACCTGAGATTCATCTCTTAAAACTTCTATAATAATTTTTCCATTGGGATAGGAAAACTTAATGGCATTACTCACCAGATTCAGAAGCACTTGATTACGGAATACTTTTCTGTCCCCTCGCAGTTTAAGACCTTCAACAGCCCCTGACTTGATTTCAAAACTAAGATTTTTGGCCTCTAATAATTCTTTTAACTGAGCTTCAATATCTTTTAACACATCAAAGACATCGAACACTTGATCTTCCAGTCCCCCTCGATCAAAACCGTATTTCTGCAATTGTTTCGCTTTATGGAGCATCTCTAAGATAGAGTCATAGGATTTTTTTGCTCTTTGTGTCGTTGGCAACCCCAGAAGATGCGGATGCTCTTGCTCCAACAGAGAAAAATGAAAGCCCACAACCGTTAATGGTGTGGCCAAATCATGGGACAAAATATTTACTAGAAGTCGCTTTTGCTCTAAGGTCTCTGCTAAGTCTCTTGTTTGCTCTTCCACTTTTTGTTGGAGTTTTCGTTCTGATTCGCGCGAAATCTCAACCAAAATAAATCCTGGTAAAAATGTAGAAAAAATAAAAACTAAACCCAAGGCGATTGAAAATCCAATGAGAGACCCCAATTCAGAAGAACGCAGCAGTGGATAATCTAAAAAATGTATACAATGCAGTAGGGTTAGCAAAAACAACAATTTGTAGCCAGCTCCCCGTTTTTTACCCTCAACATAGAGCATATGAATTGCAAAGGCTCCAGGAATCACTACCCCTATAGCTGCAAACCAAGCGGCTGCTTGATAAGATACCCCAACGAACAATAATATTAGCCCTAGCAAACAAGAGGCTAAACTTGCAAGAAAAATGAACCCATGATGATATCTCTTTTTTTCAAAGAGAGTTTCCATAAAGCTCAAATAACTCCATGAAACAATCATTGCTGTGCAAAAGCCAATATACATTTTCCAATCAAATTGATCAAAAATGGCCTGAGCAAAAAAGTTTACTAACCCTCCGAGCCAAGCTATTAAAACAGGCTTAAAAAGGCGATGGCCGCTCATTTTAAAAAGTACAAAAGTTACAACAACATTAAATAATACAATGAGGACATATAAAAAAAGCAAAGCTTGAACTGAGAGTGCAGTCTCTAACATATCAAGCAATCCCAGCTAAAGCTGTTGGTCCACGACTGGCTAGTAGCTCTTGTTTGAGTGCTAAATGCTCTACTTTTTTCAAGTTTGGATCAGATTCCAGAACCTTAAATGCTGCTTCTCTTGCTTGCAGTAAAATCTCAAGATCTCGTACAAGGTTTGCCATCTTAAATCCCGAAAGACCTGATTGTTTGGTGCCCATAAACTCCCCAGGCCCCCGCATTTCAAGGTCAAACTCAGCAATCTTAAACCCGTCAGTGGTCTGCTCCATAAGTTGTGTCCGTGCTCTTGCTTCGTCGGAAATGGCATGACCTAAAACCATGATGCAAAAAGACTTATGAGCTCCTCGTCCTACGCGCCCGCGGAGCTGATGGAGCTGAGACAGGCCAAATCTCTCAGCATGCTCAATGATCATAATGTTCGCGTTGGGGACATCTACTCCGACTTCGATAACTGTGGTAGAGACTAAAACTTGAATTTCGCAACGTCGGAAACTCTCCATGATGGAGTCCTTCTCTGCGCTCTTCATTTTACCGTGGAGCAAACCAAACTTCACTTCGGGATAGCGCTGCTGCAAAGCTTCGTATTCCGAAATAGCATCTTTTAAATCCATTTTTTCAGACTCTTCAACCAAAGGATAGACAATGTAGGCTTGCCTTCCCTTTTTAAGTTGGTCCATCATAAATCCCAAAACCAAATCTTTTTTGCTAGCAAAAGTCACTCGCGTCTGAATAGGACTTCTCCCTGGAGGCATTTCGTTAATTATCGAAACATCCAAATCACCATAAACCGTCATTGCCAAAGTTCGCGGAATGGGAGTCGCCGTCATGATTAAAAAATGGGGAGACTGACCTTTGTTTTTTAAAGCCCCTCTTTGTTCCACGCCAAAGCGATGCTGTTCATCCACGATAACGAGTCCCAACTTTTGAAATTGCACCCAATCCTCTAGTAAAGCATGTGTGCCTATTAAGAATTGAACTTTTCCTGAGGCTAAATCTTCGGCTACAGTTTTTCTTTCGCTCGCTTTGCTCTTACCGGTAAGCAGCGCTAAACGAATCCCAAGAGGAGCCAAAACCTTTTCAGCATTGCGGAAATGCTGTTCAGCTAAGATTTCAGTGGGAGCCATCAAACAAGCTTGATACTGAGCTTCAACAGCGGTCGCTACTGCTAAAAAACTCACCATAGTTTTTCCACTACCCACATCTCCTTGCACCATTCGATGCATGGGATGCGGCCCCCTTAGATCCTTTTTTATTTCCTCAAAAACTCTTATCTGTGCCGAGGTCAGAGCAAAAGGTAATGACTTTATTAATTTTTGCGATAGCGCCGAAGTGCTATTGATTTCCGGAGCGTGATCTTTTTTTAAGCCAGTTTTCTTTGCGGCCAAATAAAGCTCCAGCCAAAAAAACTCTTCAAAAATAATACGCCTTTGTGCTTTTGATTTATACTCAAGTAATTCTTTTGCTCGCTCTGGAGCCGGTTGGTGCAAATGCAAAAGGGCATCTTTTTTTGCTAAGAGATTATACTGCTCGAGAATCCATTTCGGGAATTTTTCTGTGGGCCAATCTTGAAGATTCGCCAAGGCAGACTGGACAAGTTTAGCAATCTTGGCACTGGCCAAGCCCTCAATCTCTGTATAAAGAGGAATTAATTTATCTCCCGTTTCTTCTTCCGGCTCGACATCTCGAATATCAGGATGATGAAACTCCAAGCGCCCTCTGTAGTCAGTGACTTTTCCCACAACGCGAACTTCTTTGTTGACTGTAAATCTCTCAAAATAGCCGCGATAAGGAACGCGAAAAAACTTGCAGCGAATAGAACCAGAAGCATCACGAACAAGAACTTCATACATCTTGCGTGTGCTTCGCCCCATATTGATGGAGTTCACACTTACAATACGACCTTTAATACTCACTATATCGTTGGGTTGCAGAGAGGCTATATTGCGGGCAGCCCTTTGATCTTCATAGGCCCGGGGATAAAACTCCAAAAGATCCTGTATCGTTTTAATACCTTTGCGATGAAACAAGTCCCCGAGCTTAGGGCCAACTCCTTTTAAATAGGTGATATCTGTATCTAAACGCAAAGCCATGGCTTATTATGTAAACTTCCAGACCAAAGTCAATCAGGGGTAGCGACTAAGCCTTGGCAGGCCTAAAAACACAATGTCATAATAATATTATGGATAATAACGCTTTCTTTCGTATTCGCCTCAGCACAATTAGGCCTGCAAAAGTGACCACTTTTGATATTTATCTCTTCGTGGATAAGAAGCACATTCTCTACCTCCGTGCTGGCGACAAACTCTCCGACGGAAAGATCGAAGTCTTGCACTCTCGAGATACTGGAGATTCTTTTTTTGTTAAAGAAGAAGATCGATGGAAATACCGTGACTGGGTCAAGGAAGAGCTTAACTCTGACTTTATTAGCCCTCGTGAAAAAGCTGCGATTCTAAGAGAATCCTCTATCGCCTTGATGGAAGACCTCTTTGAAAATCCAGATGTGCACAAAGCTCTAGATGAATCTCGCCCGATTATCAGTGAATTTATCGACTTTATGGATAAAGCCCCTGAAGCCATGGGTTTTATGCTCTCGCTTTCGGGACATGATTTTTATACATACAACCACTCTTTAGATGTTTCGATCTACTCTTTAGGCCTCGGCCAGAGCTTGGGTTTTAGCAAAAAAGACCTCGAGGAATTAGGGGTTGGTTCCCTCTTTCATGACATTGGAAAGCGCAACGTGAGTCTCGATATCTTGTGCAAAAAAGGGGGCCTTGATGATGCCGAGTGGGAGCAGATGAAAATGCATCCTACCTATGGATTGGCCATACTCAATGAACACGAAGGAATTAGTGATTCCATCAAAGCGGCTGCTTACGAGCATCACGAATCTTGGGCTGGAAATGGCTATCCCAATGGCATTGCGGGCCATGAGATTCACCCATTTGCACGCATCATTGCCATTACTGACACCTACGATGCCATGACCACACAACGTAGCTATAACGTCCCTTTAAAACCATTAGATGCTGTCACTATGATGCGTGACAAACTTGCCGGCAGATATGATCCTGATATGCTCAAAGCAATGACTTCTGTTTTGTTCAAACTTAAAGCTGCTGGCTAAGCAGCTTTTTTATTTTTTGAGGCCCCGCAACTCTTCCACTCCTCCAGCATAATGCAAAACCCTCTTATAACCCAACTCACGAAGAGCAAAAACAGCGGCCGCTGACTCCAAACCGTAATCTCCAAAAACTACAATTAAACTATCATTAGATAGACTTTTTTCTGCCAGCTTTGCAGTCAAAACAGGATTTACTTTTCCATTGACCGCATAAAAATCTCTCCAGGAGATTACTTGAGGTTTTTTGGCTCCACTAAGATATAAAGACAATGGCTCCTGCTCTATTTTAAACTTTTCTCGCACATCAATGAGCACGGAATCTTTTTGCAACTCAAGAAGTGTTAAATTGTAAAGCCCTTCGAGACGCAAGTTAGCCCCAAACTCACGCGACATCTGTAAGGCCTTGGCGCGAGCTTTAGTCTGTATTTTCACTTGCGCTTCTTTGTGTCCCGAAACAATTTCAAATAAATTCTGATCTAATTCTCCCTGAACTTTATCTTTAGGGATCCACATAGGAGCATTTTTGGGAGAGGGAGCCACTCGCGGGTTTTGCACACGAATCTCTCCGTCTTTAAGAGTCATTACCTTTTTGACCCCCAAATTATGTAACATCCACCCAATGCGCCCCTCTTCACCATTCCCCTTATTGGGGCCATAGCCCACAACCAAGACCTCACTTTCTGGTGAAATACCTATGAGCGAGAGTCGACGTGCTATTTGGAATGTATCCTTGTCCAAATACCCTCTTTTGCTTGGCGTTTTATCAGAAAACTCTTGCCACTGAATATTCACGGCCCCTGGAATATGAGCGAGATTGTAATCAAAGGGTGTCCGCGTGTCCAAAATGATAGCCCCGCGCTCAAGCCACCCCTGAACACTTTGATTCAATGTAGGTATTGGACTTTCTGTTTCAACGGTCTTTGTTGGCACAACCTGACAGGACACAGAAAAAAACATCAAAATAAGAGATAAAAAGACTTTCATAAAAACTCCCTCCCCAGACTATCTACTGAAAGACAGTTGTCAATGGCAGGTGCATTTCGGTACCATTAAAATATGAAAATAAAACCATGGCCAATTATCATCTTAGCTGTTCTTCATATCCTAGCCCCGATTGGAAATTTTGTTTTTAATGCTTTTCGCCTCAATCATAGTTTTGCTCAGCAGTGGAACTACTGGTTTGAGATCTATCCAAAACCACTTTTAGCAGTAAGCTTGCTCACTCCGATAATTGCGGGTATCGCCATTTATATTTGCCGCAAATGGAGTTATTACCTGTACCTCGTTTGCCTTTCTATCATCTTTTTTGTGAACCTATACGCCTTTAGCACGAGCTTTAATGTACAGACTCTTCTTGCTTTGATACTAGTAACAGCAATCGATTTAGTTGCTGTGGCTTATTTTGTTCTACCTTCAGTCAAAAAGATTTATTTAGATCCACGCATGCGCTGGTGGGAGGCTATGCCTCGCTATCACTTTGATGAAAAAGGCACTATTAATAATATCGAAGCGACCTTTGTGAATATTTCCCAAGGTGGCTTGCTCGCAAGATCCTCTTCAAGATTTACAGATAATTCTCACGTTGAAGTGCGCTGGGCAAACTCCCCAACTTTAAAAGCTCATATCGTTTACCAAGGAATAATCCACGGTCACGAAAGCATTGGGGTGAAATTTGAACACACTCCTGAATCTGAAAAATATATCAAACAGCTGATTCGCCAACTTGAGCAAAACGGCAAGATCCTCAAAGAACGACTCCCTGGCCCTGAAGACAGCTTTGGCGCTTGGCTCAAAAAGCTCCTCACTCGCGGTGAAGGCCTCATCCCAAAAACCAAATAACCTCATAATTATGGTTCAGCAATGGTGCAAACATGCACCATTAACATCATTATTATTTTTGTCTTTTAAACAGAAAGCACTTCTTCGACTTCAGAGAAGAGTTCGCGCATGCGCACTTCGATACCTTCTTTGAGTGTTGCCGTCGAAGAGGGGCACCCCGCACAAGCGCCCTTCATGTGGATATAGAGCTTTCCAGCTTCGAACTTATGAAAAACAATATCTCCCCCGTCCATAGCAACCACGGGGCGAATCTCTCGATTGAGTACTTTTTTGATTTCCTTAACTAGAGGAGAGTCGTTTTCATCTTCTTCGTTTGCGAGAACTGTAACCACCACCGGTTCATTGTTTTGCATGTGCTCTTGGATTAAGTTTGCAAGAGGTTGCGCTAAAACTTCCCAATCGACCCAGTCTTGTTTGGTCACAGTGATAAAGTCCGTGCCGACAAAAACAGAAGCTGTCCAAGGAAAGCCAAAAATCTTTGCCGCCAAGGGCGATCTCTCAGCTTCTGCAGGGGTTGCGCACTCAAATCCCTCGTCTGTAACTTTTTGCTGGAGAAGGAATTTTAAAGTTGCAGGATTGGGTGTGGCTTCGAAGCTTACTTTTTGTGCAGACATTGGAACAACCTCTCTGTTTTAGAGCGCTAGTTCTAGCGCAAATGTGTGCTTCTGCCAAGCGTGTTAAGTGCGCAAAACCTTGATTTCAAACACTAAGCTGACTAATTTGAGAGGGTTCTTTTGAAACCATTCGTTTTTAGATAAGGGGATACACAGATGACACCAAGAGTAAGAGAGATTTTAAGCTGGTACGGAGCTGACAACCCAGGAGTTCTTACCAATATGGCTCGGATGATGAACCATGGCCGCCTTAAGGGCACTGGTAAAATGGTGATTTTGCCGGTGGACCAAGGATTTGAGCATGGCCCTGCTCGCTCTTTTGCAAAAAACCCAGATGGATATGATCCCGCTTATCACTTTGAACTGGCTATCGAATCAGGCTGTAATGCCTACGCAGCTCCGCTTGGTTTTATTGAAGCTGGTGCACGTGATTTTGCCGGCGAAATTCCTTTAATTTTAAAAATCAACAACTCAGAAACTCTTTACACTAACAAATCTCCAATTTCAGCTTTGAGCTCTAATATCGACGATGCTCTCCGCTTGGGTTGCGCAGGTATTGGTTTTACAATTTATCCTGGCTCTTCAGAGCGCAAACAAATGTACGAAGAAATCGCCTATGCTGCGCAAGAAGCAAAAAAAGCAGGTCTCGTAGTGGTGATATGGTCTTATCCCCGTGGCGAACAACTCTCTAAAGAAGGTGAAACTGGCGTCGACGTGGTTGCTTACGCTGCTCACATTGCGGCTCAATTGGGTGCCCATATTATCAAAGTAAAACCTCCGACGGCTCACATCGAACAAGATGCTGCCCGCAAAGTGTACGAAGCACAAGGTATCAAAGTGAGCACTCTTGCCGATCGCACTCGCCATGTTGTGCAATCTTGCTTTAATGGCAAACGTATAGTCATTTTCTCTGGTGGCGAAGCCAAAGGCACCGAAGACTTACTCAAAGAAGTCGGCGAATTGGCACAAGGTGGAGCTTTTGGATCGATCATGGGCAGAAATGCTTTCCAACGCCCTAAAAAAGAAGCTATCGAATTGTTGAACAATGTGATGGATGCTTTTGCTGGTAAAAAACTTTAATTGAGGAGAATCATGTCGATTCACGAAAATCCCCTGCGCGCAGAAAAAAGAAAAAAACTCCATGCTCTTCGTGAGCATGGAATCAATCCATTCCCCTACAGTTTTGATAAGCGCACTCCTATCGGCAACGTGGTTGCTGAGTTTGGAGCTAAGTTTGCTCCAGGCGAAAAGGGCACTGATACTTTCCGCCTCTCTGGTCGTTTGATGACTTTGAGAGCTATGGGAAAAGCCAGCTTCTTCAATTTGCAAGACCAAACAGGTAGCCTGCAAATTTATGTCAAAACTGAAGAGCTTTCTGAGCAACAGAAAACTTCTTTTGATCTTGTGGACCTTGGTGACATCGTTGGTGTTGAAGGTTTTATGTTTAGAACTCAGAAAGGTGAGCTCTCCTTATGGGCAAAATCTTTTGAAATTCTAACCAAGTCTTTAGAACCACTTCCCGAAAAATTCCATGGTGTTCAAGACATCGAAATCAAATACCGCCATCGTCATTTGGATTTAATGACCGACATGGAATCACGCAAAGTTTTTGAAACTCGTTCTCGCGTGATTAAAGAAATTCGTCGTTTCCTAGATGATCGTGGTTTTCTTGAAGTTGAAACACCTATTTTGCAACCTATCTATGGTGGAGCTGCTGCACACCCCTTCACGACTCACCATCGTGCCTTGGATATGAAGCTCTACATGAAGATCTCTCCCGAACTCTACCTCAAGCGTTTGATCGTCGGTGGTTTTGAAAAAGTTTACGAGATCACTAAATGCTTCCGCAATGAGGGCATTGATAAAACTCACAATCCTGAGTTTACCATGCTGGAGTTCTACGAAGCTTATACTGATTACAACTATCAGATGACACAATTTGAAGAAATGATTTCGACCTTAGTTGCGAACATTCATGGCTCTACCAAGATTGTTTACCAAGGAAAAGAAATTGATTTCACACCCCCATGGCGTCGCCTCACTGTCTTTGATGGTGTTCGTGAATATGCACAAGTGGACCCTGACAAAGCTACTGATCAAGAGATCTTTGCTGCTCTCAAAAAACATGGCGCCGATATCGATGAACCTGGCTCTCGCGGCGAAATGATAATGGAGCTCTTTGAACTCACAGTAGAGCAGCACTTATGGCAGCCAACTTTTGTGATGGATCACCCCAAGGAGATCTCTCCTTTAACCAAAATTCACCGCAAAGATTCTCGTTTGGTAGAGAGATTTGAGCCCTTTGCTGCCTTCATGGAAATTGGCAACTCCTACTCGGAGCTCAACGACCCTGAAGACCAGTTGGCTCGCCTCCAAGAGCAAGAAGCGAATCGAGGTAAAGATGAAGAAGCTCATCCCATGGATGATGACTTTATTTTAGCTATCGATTCAGGAATGCCCCCTACAGGTGGCGTGGGCTTAGGTATTGAGCGTATCGTGATGATCTTAACCGATCGCCCTTCGATTCGTGATATTATCTTCTTCCCAACCATGAGAATTACAAAGTAATTTTTACCCTATCTCAGCTCTCAAAATTAGGAGATTTACAGAAGAGCTCTCAGAAATGAGAGCTCTTTTCTTTAGGTCCTCATTAAACTCAAAAATACACATAACAGTTTACAGTCCTCACTCAGCTTCATCCATGAAGAGTTTACGTGGGGTATTCCTCCTCTAGGTGCCATATGCTAACTTTAGCCCATGAGATTTTTAATCCTACTCCTCACAACACTCAGTCCACTCCTAGCGTATTCGCAAGTCAAAGACCTCAGACCTTTACATACGGAAGCTAAAGACCAGGGAGCTAGCGACACTTGTGCTTTTTACGCCATCACGGCGGCATTAGAATTTGCAATCAACGTGCAGTTTGGAACTCCTGTTGATATTTCTGAAAAATACGAATGGCACCGCTCTAAAGTAATAAAACAACAGCGCCCCGAAGTAGAGTTTGGTGACACTTATCTTCTCGCTCAAAACCTCACCGCTGATAACTACTCTTATACCGAAAATGGTGCGAAATTTTCTTTTAGCGGTTTAATTTACAAAGAGCTTACACAGCTATGGGTGAAAACTCCATGGTCTCAACAAATTATTGAGCAACTGGATAAAGACAGAGCTGTGGTCACAACACTTAAACTTTCCGTTCGCTCCGTTAACGATCGCACTGGTGAACTCAATTTTGATGATCAAGAAGAAGCTCTCTGCCTAAAGAATCCAAACTCTTGTGGTGGGCATGCAATCGTTATCACTGGTTATGATCGCTCTCGCCGTGCTTTTACTTTTAAAAACTCCTGGGGAACCAAATGGGGTCAGCAAGGTTTTGGCACTGTCTCATTTGAGCAAATCGACAAATACAGCTACGACCATTTGGTTCTTTATTTTGATAAAATGCTCAGCCCAAGAATTTCTTTGCCTTAAAAATTTTAAAAGTATTGCTTAGAATCGACAACCGCCTGTTCAAAACATTAAGGTTGTCGCGAGATCATCCACTTTAAATAATCATAGTTTGCATTCTTACTGCGCACACTGGGCTCAAAAATAAGATACTCCGCATACTCATTCCACTGTGAAATAATCACGGGGTAGTTCGCACTGTCGTGTGGGTGAATATTCATCCATTTTTCTCGTAGTGGCTGTGGAATATTATTGTCTGGGTGAATCTTTTGCGCCCAGGTTTTGGCAAATCCCGCTGTAAACCACCATAGATAGCGATTTCCCCACTGGGTTTTTAAGGCATCTTGAATAACTCCAGATCGATCAAAAGTGGCCGCACTTCGCAAAACATTTGGAGCAGAAGAATATTCTAACACTAGATTGTCGATCCATAAGATATCTTTTTGTGTTGCCATATAAGCATAGATTTCATTTTTTTGTACAGTAGAAAGACCTGCCCACTCTGGCAAACTGTCCACCATCACAACCCAACGACCATCTGTAGTTTTTAAGCTAGTTCCATCAAAGGTTGGTCTGAGCTGATTGAGAGCTGCAATCAATTTGGGTAAAATCTTATCTCCAGCCGTGCCCGGCTTGTACTCGTAATTCATCAATGAAATATAGGGGGCTACCATGATGCCCTTTTTCCAAGCCGCAAATTTAACTTCACGATACAGCGACAAGGGCCTACGCCACTCACCGCCATTACATTTGTTGCCCTCAACCCAAGTGCCATTCCAACAAGTGCCATAACCACTGGCTTTAGAATCACCATCTGTCATCAATAAAACTGAAATAGCAACGGAGTCTCCTAAACCACGAATCAATTCCAATTGCCGTTGAAGCCGATTCATATCTTTGCTTAAGTATCCAACTTTACCGCCATCCAAAGGCCAATCAGGATCTACATCTTTTTCTGTCGGCAAACCTGACCATCCACCCACTTGAAAAACTAAAATGTTTTTGATTCTTTTTTGAAAGTACGGATTCGGCTTTCCTTCGCCCGTTGAACTCAGAGTGTTGATCATTATCTTTGACGACGAAGAAGACGTCACAGAGCTGGACTTTGCGGAGTCCTTTGAATTTTCGACTGTGTCGCTAGTATCGATCTTAGTTTCAAGCTCTTGGGGACCACAATTTTGAAAGACTAGGACCATAATAAGCCCAGCTACAGAGAGAGCCCCTGATTTAATAATTGATTTCACTTGCACCCCTCAGATGACCTTTTCATCATATCAAGGAATCGGCACAAACATGAGCTTTTTCGAGGTCAAACATGAAACTAAAACGGGCTCTTTTTTATTTTCTGGGTAAATCAATAGGTTCGATTTAAAAACGAAATTATCAACATGAGATTTCTTATTTTG
>JBKHVM010000035.1:0-27024 GCA_046570065.1 Bdellovibrionia bacterium | reverse complement strand
GGCTTTGCTGGCTGCGGAGTGGGGTTAGGGTTTGCTCTGGCAGTGGAGTTTCAGAATGGGAATTGTCGAGTTTTTATTAGACAGGTGTTAGGAGTTTTACAGTGATGGGAGCTTCAGTTGCATGTGGGGTGATGGACTCTTCTTTGCATTACAGAATTGCAAGAGGGGGTTCTGTGGCGGCACAGTTGTTGGTTGTTGGTGTGTCTGAAATTCCCAAACGTCTCAAATTAAGCCCTTTTGTGCGGGCGGTATTGGTGCGCTCTGTTTATGAGCTGGAAACTCACTTTAAAAGCGATGATGTTTTTGGTGTCCTTCTTTATGGCAATCGCTTCGATGAAGTTCTGGTTCAGAAGCTGCAATTTATGTCTAAAAAGTATCCTAGAAGGCACTTTATATTGTGCTCGCAAGAGATTGATAAGTCCTCAAAAAATATTATTTATAAGTCTCCTAATCTGCATTTCTTTTGGGGTTCAGAAGAAAGTCAGATCAATTACCTGCTTTCTAAGATTTCTCAGAAACAACAGTTTCATCCTCGCAAGGCGGAGCGCACTGCGGTCTCTGCTCCCGTTATGGTTAAAGCTTCGCAAATCGCTGTCGACAGTCCTGTGGGCTCTCGACTCAAAGCTATTGTTGAAGGCAATTTTGTCGACTTCTCTAAGTATGGCGCCAAGATTGTTTTGAGCGCCGCAGCAATGAGCGTGAAAGACTACATCTGCGTCATGTATCAGAAAGCAAATGGTCAATGGGTCTCCGTTGAAAGTCAGGTGCGCTGGTCTGAACGCGACGATGTTTCTGGCAAATACTACTACGGCCTTCAGTTTATCGCTTGCCTGTAGTTGTTGACCAATGAGTCAAGAAGTCCTATTAATGAACTAATGAAGTTTTTTTGTAAAACATCTTCCACCTTAACAACATCTACACAGGGTCAGACCATTCTGGCGACGCTTTTCTAATGTCACAAATTGAAATTATATTACCAGATAATAGTACGAAGGTTTTCGATCATAAACCGACGGCGCTGGAAGTGGCGCAGTCTATCGGTGCGAGATTAGCCAAAGAAACACTTGGCGTAAAAATCAATGGCAGCAAAGAAATTTCTGATCTGCGCACAGCACTTGAAGATAAAACTAAAGTAGAACTCATCACGACACGTTCGCCAGAAGCTAATGAAGTGATTCGCCACTCCTGTGCTCACAT
Organism: Bdellovibrionia bacterium; assembly: GCA_046570065.1. Lineage (GTDB taxonomy): Bacteria > Bdellovibrionota > Bdellovibrionia > Bdellovibrionales > Bdellovibrionaceae > JBKHVM01. Next base: position 25,827 of record JBKHVM010000035.1, on the reverse strand, counting down.
CATGGCGCAAGCAGTGCAAAAGATTTGGCCTGAAGTGAAAGTCACAATTGGTCCAGTCATTGAAAATGGATTTTACTACGACTTTGATTCTCCATTCTCATTTAACGAAGAGCATTTTGCACAAATCGAAAGTGAAATGGCCAAAATCGTCAGTGCAGACTATCCTCTTCTTAAAGAAGAGTGGCCTGTGGATAAAGCTATCGAAACTTTCACAGCCATGAAAGAGCGCTTTAAAGTTGAGTTGATTCAAGATCTCAAAAATAAAGGCGAAAAAGTCGTAGGTATTTATCACCAAGGCGAATGGTTTGATTTGTGTCGCGGGCCTCACGTGCAAAGCACAGGGCAAATCAAAGCATTCAAACTTCTTTCTGTGGCGGGTGCTTACTGGCGTGGCGACGAAAAGAATCCCATGCTTCAGCGAGTTTACGCCACTGCCTTTAGTGATAAAAAAGATTTAGAGACTTATCTCCACAATCTCGAAGAAGCAAAAAAACGCGATCACCGTAAGCTAGGAAAAGAGCTTGGGTTGTTTATGTTCCATGAATGGGCTCCAGCTTCTCCTTTCTTTACTGGTAAGGGAACCATTGTTTACAATGAGCTTGTGACATACTTGCGTGATCTTTACATCGATTACGGCTATCAAGAAGTCATTACTCCTCAGGTATTTGATGTGCAGTTGTTCCATACTTCGGGGCACTATCAAAACTACAAAGACAACATGTACTTTACAATGTTGGATGAGAGAGAAAATGCTCTCAAACCGATGAATTGTCCTTCACATTGTCTTTTGTTTGCTGCAGAAAAACACTCTTACCGAGAATTACCATTGCGGATTGCTGATTTTGGTCGTTTGCATCGTTACGAAAAATCTGGGGCACTTCATGGACTCAGCCGTGTGCGCACGTTCTGTCAGGATGATGCCCATATTTTCTGTACCTTGGAGCAACTAAAGAGCGAAATTTCTCGGTTCATTGAAATGTTGAATTTGATCTACCAAACTTTGGGTATGCCCAACTACAAGATTTTGTTGGCAACACGTCCTGAAAATCGCATGGGTGACGACTCTGTTTGGGATAAATCCGAAAAAGCCTTGGCAGACGCTTTGACTGAATTGGGAATTCCGTTTCAGTACTCGCCTGGTGAAGGGGCATTCTACGGTCCTAAGCTTGAGATGCATTTCGTGGATGCTCTAGGGCGTTCATGGCAGACAGGTACGATCCAAGTGGATTTTAACTTGCCGGAAGCTTTTGATTTAAAATTCACTGGTGAAGACAATAAAGATCACCGCCCTGTGATGCTTCACAGAGCTGTCTTGGGATCCTTAGAAAGATTTATCAGCGTTTATTTAGAACACACCGCTGGTCATTTGCCTGCTTGGCTTGCGCCAACGCAAGTGGTGATCATGAACATCACAGACCGTGTGAATGAATTCTGTAATGAATTCCTCAACGAATTAAAAGCAGATAAAGTGCGTGTGCATTTTGATAATCGCAACGAGCAACTCAAGTTTAAAATTAGAGAAGCTCAGTTGCAGCGAGTGCCATTTATGATCATTGTGGGGGATCGCGAAGCAGAAAACAAAACTGTTTCTTTGCGACTCAAGGATGGATCTGAGCATAAGGGACTCACAGTAGAGCAAGTTAAAAAGATTATTTTATCAAATATTAAAGAGAGACACATGAACGTCTCTATCAACCAGTAGGAGGTTTGTATTAGCCGCTTTGAAGGAAGAGCCGACTTTAGAGGTGGTATGAAGAAAAAGAACGAGAAGGACGGTCTTCGCGTTAATCGTGAAATCCGAGCTGCTCAGATTCGTGTTATTGACGAAGAAGGGAATATGCTTGGAGTGATGACGCCTAATGAAGGTGTTCGTCTTGCCGAAGAGAGAGGTCTCGATCTTTTAGAAATCGCCCCAACTGCTACACCTCCAACTTGCAAAATCATGGATTACGGCAAGTGGAAGTATGAGAACAAAAAGAAAGCCGCTGCTGCTCGTAAAAAACAAGCTGTAGTGACTGTTAAAGAATTGCAGATGCGTCCTCGTACTGATCAACATGACTTTGAAACTAAGATGAAGCACGCTCGTCGCTTTATTCTTGATGGCGACAAAGTTAAGATCACAATTCGCTTTTTAGGTCGCGAAATGGCTCACCAAGAAATTGGTATGGAGCTACTCAAACGTTGTATCGAGTTCGTAAAAGAAATTTCGATCATCGAAGCAGCACCTAAAATGGAAGGTAAAAACTTATTCTTATTGATTGGACCAGATCCAGTGAAGATTAAGGATTACTTGAAGGCTAACCCTAGTAAGGGTGGCAAAGAAGAAGTTCTCCCTGAGTTAAAAGAAGAGAACTTCGACGAAGACGAAGACTAGTAGACTATTTTACAACGAGGGAGTTGCACAAAGCCGTGCCAACTGGAGTGTTGCTGATCATGATGGGCGCAAAAACAGACCCACCAGTAACCACATAAAGAACAGTTCCACGTAGGTTTTGGTGACTCCCAGACTTGATCTCATCATTAAATAAAATTGAAATATAAGCGTTTGCCAGTAGGCCCCCGCCAGAAAAGGTGAGGTGGGAGCTGGTCAATTCACGGTTAACTTTGCCAGCAGAGTGCAGACGGTAGGAAGTAGCTTGAATACCGTTGCGAGTGGTTGTCACCAGGTCCTCTGGGTTTTTTACGTATTCAATTAAAGTCACACCACTGGCGCCAGTGAGTTGACAAGAAAAAGAAGTCACTCTCTCGACAGAACTTAAAGTTGCCGCTTGTGCGCCTAAAGAAAAGATAAACCCACTCAAAACGATAATTAAATTTTGCATAATATCACCTCGGCTATCCCTTTAACGCATCAAGACAAAATTCTAAAGTGAATTCTCAGTTCCTATAAATTTTTTGCAGTTTTATGCAATCCATCTCATCCCAGAACCCTGTTTATGCTGGTTTAAAGTCAACGAAAGCAAGAAGTCCCTACCTTGATGTAATCCCTACGACCGGTGAGTTAGCCTCTAGGGGGGGGGATATGATGCAATTTTATTTTCGTTTAATGTTCGCTTCGGGAAGGTGGATTACTATTTTGAGGGTCAGGCAATTGTGCCGAAAAAAGGAGAATACAAATGAAATCACTCATCGTTATCGCATCTTTGTTAGTTGGAACTTCTGCATTTGCAACTAAGCCTGCAGCTCCTGCTGCTGCTACGACACCTGCTACTGCAACTGCACCAGCTGTTGCTAAAATGACAGAAGCAGACGCTAAGAAAGCTTGCACAGCTGAAAAAGCTGCTGACATGACTAAGTGCGTTTCTGAAAAAACTGGCGCTGCAACTACTAAGTAATTTTTTAGTTGATAGTCACTAAAGCCTGGGGGTTTACTAGCTCTCAGGCTTTATGCATTTATTAATCATAGAAGACGAATCTCTTTTATTAAATTTTCTTGTAAGGCATCTTTCAGCAGAAGCCTACTCTTGTCATCCCATTCAAACAGCCCAAGATTTAAAAGTTATTTTAGATTCTGAAACTATTTTAGAGCCAGATATCGTTATTTTGGATAGATTGTTTTGGGGGCAAGATTTAGCCACTCAAATCCATGAAATTAAGAATAAATTTAAACATTGTAAGGTTTTGGTTCTGTCGGCAATAGGCGGAGCCAAAGAGCGAGCCCAAATTCTAGAAAAAGGGGCAGATGATTATCTCAATAAGCCCTTTGAGCTTGAGGAGTTGGTGGCTCGTCTGAAGTGCCTCGCGCGACGGAGCGTGCAAGATCCTCAAAGCTCAATTAGAGGTGAATTGGGTTTTGTGCTCAATGAGGAACTAAAAGATATTGAAGTAAATCAACAACGATTAAACTTAACAAAAAAAGAATATCAGTTAGTGAGTCTGTTGGCGAATCATCCCAACAAAGTGTTTAGTCGTTTAAAACTTCTAGATTCAGTTTGGGATGTTGAAGCGGATATAGAATCTAACGTAGTCGAAGCCACCATTAGTAACTTACGTAAAAAATTTGAGAAGAAGAGTATTCCCTGTCGTATTCAAAGTCGTCGCAATATAGGTTATTGGCTTGAGATTTAAATTTGTTTTCTTAATGTTGAGTTTTTTGTTGATCTCAATTCTGGGGACAACATTTTTTCTCTCATATCTTAATGAAAGCGAAAGGCAGGATCTTCTAGATCGCCGGTTGCAAAACTATTTGGCACGTTTAAGTGATATTGATTTTACCGACAAATCTGATGAAGAAGTAGAGGCTGCGGACGAGCTCAGTCGTGATTTAAAAAATGCAGGAATTGTTTGGGTTTGGCAAAAAGGTGCAGTCAAACGTTCAGGTGGTGCTCGAACTTTTGCTGCCTTGGTGGAAGAGCTCTGTAGTGTCCCTGGTTTTAGCTCCGGTAAGGATTCACAAGCTTATATTCGTTGTCTCAAGCAGCCTAAGAGTAAGGAACAGCCTAGTATCCTCGTGGCCTCTATTTTGGCCAAAGGAACAAGCCATTTTTTATGGCTTCACAGTTCTATTACTATATTTTGGGCGTTATCGTATTAGGCTTAATTTTTTCAGTTCTGATTTTTAAATGGTTTATGTCTCCTTTTGTGGGCTTTAAAGAGGTTTCCAAAAAGTTTTTAGAGCACCTAAGCTCTGGAGATGTTGATTTTCAGAAGGGCTTGGAGCTTTTTGAGCAACAAAAAAATAAAACTAAGTATCTGAGTGATAGCTATCACTCCGTCATTCGAGATTATTATCATTTCTTGATTCAAATTAGCACGATTCTCTCGGAGTTTAATCGAAGGTCTTATCAACTTTCTCACGAGATTAAAACCCCATTGGCAATACTCAATAACGAAATCCACGAGCTATCACTTCTTTCAGAGAATGCCCCAGAGAGAGGTGAGAGGGTAAAAACACTCAAGCAAAGAGTGCGAGATTTAAATTTATTTATTCAAAAATTTGAGCAGTATGCGCGAGCCGAGTTACCACAGGTCGACACGGAATCTTTATTTGCAATTGAAGTTGAAGAGCTTTTGCAGAAAACCGTAAAAGATTTAGAGCAGATTTATCCTGATAGAATTAAAGTGGGAGTTTTTTCTGGCTTTAAACAACGTCTTATCGTCGACCCTTCAGATGTTGAGCAGTTATTGATCAATCTTATAGGTAATGCCATTAAGCACACCTCTGGAGAGGTTTTTGTTGGGGTTGAAAATCAAAAAATTGTGATCAGGGATAGTGGGAGTGGCTTGCCTTCGAGTGTGCAGAAAAATTTAGGTAAGCCATTCAATCGGGCAAGTGAAGCTGTTGGCACCAAAAGTTCGGGTTATGGTTTAGGTTTGTCTATCTGTATTGCTCTGGCGCAAAAAAATGGTTGGAGCATAAAATTTTATTCTTCTTTAAATGGCCTACATATAAGTCTTGATTTTTTCCCTGAGGCGGCAGTTGTCGCTTCGGAAGTGATTGTGGATTCAGAGATTTAGCAACTGAAAGAGCGTAGGGATTACTATAAAAAAACTCCCCAAAAGCAGTGCTTTGGGGAGTTCCTTTTAGTGTCTCTTCAGCTAAGCGATTTAGATTTTTGCAATATCCAGAACAAAGCGATAGCGCACATCTCCTTTGAGCATGCGCTCATAAGCTTCATTGATTTTTTCTGGGGCAATCACTTCAATTTCTGGATAAACATTGTGTTGAGCGCAGAAGTTCAACATTTCTTGTGTCTCTTTGATGCCACCGATGAGGGAGCCCGCCAAAGATCTGCGTCCGCCAATCAAAGGAAAGGCATGTAGCATGTTGGGTTTTTCAGGCACACCGACGAGCACCATGTGCCTTCACGCTTGAGCAGGCTCAAAAACGCATTGAGGTCGTGGTCTGCAGAAACTGTGTCCAAGATAAAATCAAACTTATTGGCATACTTCTGAAAAGTGTTTGCGTCTTGAGTGGTGGCAAATTCTTGCGCTCCCATTTTAAGAGCATCTTCTTTCTTTTTGTCAGAGTGGCTTAGTACTACGACTTTGGCTCCCATTGCCACGGCAAACTTAACTGCCATGTGTCCTAGGCCTCCCATGCCCACGACGGCAACATTATCGCCAGCTTTGACTTTCCAGTGTTGAAGAGGGGAGTAGGTTGTGATTCCAGCACAAAGTAAAGGAGCCGCTTTGTCGAGAGGCATGCCTGCGGGAATTTTGAGAACAAAGTCCTCTTTGACGACGATATCAGAAGAGTAGCCGCCCATTGTGAAGGGTGTTGGTTCTTTGGGGGTAGGGCTGTTGTAGGTAAAAGTAGCTCCATTTTCGCAGAACTGCTCAAGGTCTTCTTGGCATGAGCTGCAAGTGCGGCAAGAGTCGACGAAACAGCCGACACCAACCGCATCACCCACTTTGTATTTGGAGACTTTTGACCCTACAGCGAGGACCTTGCCGACGATTTCGTGGCCAGGAACAAGAGGGTATTGGGCACCACCCCATTCGTTGCGAACTGTATGAATATCGGAGTGGCAGACCCCACAGAACTCAATTTTAATATGCACATCGTGGTCGCCCACGGCACGTCTTTCAAACTGGTGGGGGCGAAGGGGGGTGTCTGCTGAAAAACCGGCATAAGCTTTTGTTGGCATGTCTAACTCCTTGATTTAATTAACAAATAGATCTAGTGTTGCCTATCTTCCCTAAGGCCCTTAAAAAGGGCAACAAATTTACGAAAACCTTGCTTTTTCTCAAATAAACCACTACAACATGAAGTTCCAAAAAATTAAGGCTGACATTGGCAAAGAATAAGTGCTCGCCCAAGAAGGGGGAGACGCCCTGTCGGAGGAAGGTAAAAACAATGAAAATGCGCACACACAGCGGAGCTAAAAAGCGTCTTAAACTTCTCTCAAGCGGAAAAGTTAAAAGAAAACAAACAAAAATGCGTCACTTGAACTCTCACATGAGTTCAAAAGTTAAGCGTCACTTAGGTGATACTGCTTACGTTAGCGATGCAAACATGCTTCAAACAAAGCGTTTGTTGGTATTTTAATTAATTGAAAGTTTGAAAGAGAATTAGGAGTAGAAAATGGCTCGTGTAAAAAGTGGTAAAACAAATCGTGCTCGTCACAAAAAAGTATTAAAAAGAGCAAAAGGTTATTATGCAGCAAATGGTCGCTGCTATATCCATGCGGTTGAAAAAAATGACCGTGCAATGGCGTATGCATACAAGCACAGAAAGATGAAGAAACGCACTTTCCGTACTTTGTGGACTCAACGTATCAACGCTGCAGCTCGTTTGAATGGAACAACTTACTCTCGTCTTATCGGTGGCTTGATCAAAGCTGGCGTACAAGTAGACAGAAAAGTATTAGCTGATCTTGCAATTACAGATGCAACAGCTTTCAAATCTCTTTGCAAATACGCAATTGCGTAGTTGCTAAGAGGAGTGAGCGCCATGAGCGAGTCACCACAGCAGTTTGAAAAGCGTAAGCAGGATCACATCAAGATTGCTCTTGATGAGAGAACTCAAACGGCTCACCGTAGTGACTTAGATAAAGTGGCGCTTATTCATGAAGCGCTTCCAGAAATGGATTTTGAAGAGGTCTCAACCAAGACCTCTTTTTCTTTTAAAAATCAAAATGTCATATTGTCTTCGCCTATTTTTATTTCTTCTATGACCGCAGGTCATGAGCATGGGCGTATTCTCAATTCTCGTCTCGCAAAACTCAGTGAACAGAAACAAATTCTCATGGGCGTGGGCTCTCAACGTCGTGAGCTTATGGACACTTCTGCTGCTGCTGAGTGGAAACAAATTAAAAAAGAATCTCCTCAATCTTTATTGGTTGGAAATATTGGCTTGGCTCAGCTCATTCATACTTCCAGCGATGAAATCAAAAGATTGATTGATAACTTACAAGCTGTTGGACTTTTTATTCATCTCAATGCTTTGCAAGAGGTGATGCAGCCAGAAGGCACTCCTCAATTTAAAAATGGACTCAAGAACATCGAGCGTCTTGTAAAAGAATTAGATGTTCCAGTGATTGTTAAAGAAACTGGCTGTGGTTTTTCAGAAAAAACACTGAGGGATCTCAAAGCCACAGGTATCTTTGCCGTGGATGTGGCGGGTATTGGTGGCACACACTGGGGTCGCATTGAAGGCTATCGTTCGCAAGAAGAGCAAATGCTCTATCGTGTGGCTCAGACTTTTGCAGACTGGGGTCACAGTGCTGCTGAAAGCTTGTTAAATGCCATTGAAGCCAATGTGAATTATCAGGTATGGGCATCTGGTGGTATTAGAACAGGCTTGGATGTTGCTAAAATGTTAGCTATGGGTGCGACTGCAGTTGGTATGGCTCAGCCCTTTTTAAAAGCAGCTCTTATTGGTGAATCCGAATTAGAGAAACTTTGGGAACAGCTGCAGTACGAATTGAAGGTGGCAATGTTTTGTACCGGCGTGCAGTCCGTCACTGAGTTTAAAAAGAAAAGAGTATGGAAATGGCAAAAGAATTAAATGAAATCTTTAAAGGCTTCTCCAAACTATCGCGCGAAGAGCGCTTAAAAGCTCTTTTTGATTCAGGAGTGCTCACGAGCAGTGATGTCGACTTTCTTGCTAAGGGCGGTCTTAAAGATACAAGCTTAGGCGAAAAATTTATCGAAAATGTTATCGGCTATTTTCAACTTCCACTCGGTGTTGTCACAAACTTTAAAATTGATGGCAAAGACTACGTGATCCCTCTCGCTGTCGAAGAGACTTCTATTGTGGCAGCTGCCAGTAAGACTGCAAAGTGGATTCGCGAAAGTGGTGAGATCACCACAGAAGTGGTGGGCCAAGAGATTATTGGTCAGATCCAGTGTGCAAAAGTTAAGAACTTTAAAAACTTCGAGAGTGCATTGCTCTCACAAAAAAATTACCTTATCGATTTGGCAAATCGTGAAGTTGCTTTTGGTCTTGTAAATCGTGGTGGTGGCGTGCGCGATATTAGCGTGCGACAGCTAGCACGTGGCGATGGTTCTGACATGGCTGTGGTTCATATCTATATGGATCCATGTGATGCCATGGGTGCAAACATCATCAATCAAGTTTGCGAGTATCTCAAAGAGCCGATCGAACAATTCACTGGCGAAAAAGTCACGATGTGTATTCTTTCTAACTTGGTGGATACTAAAATCACACGTGCTAAAGTTGTGATCCGTGATATCGAAGCTGATCTTGCAGAAAAAATTGAAGAAGCATCTTTGTTTGCCTATGTAGATCCTTACCGTGCAGCAACCAACAATAAAGGTGTGCTCAATGGTATTGATCCTATCGTGATTGCTACCGGCAATGACTGGCGCGCTGTGGAAGCAGGAATTCATGCTTATGCAGCTCGCGATGGACAATATCGTTCGATCACGCGTTGGAAGAGAGAAGGTACGAGTTTGGTCGGTATCTTCGAAGCTCCTCTCATCGTTGGAACTGTTGGGGGCGTGACAACTCTGCACCCTATGGCACAAATGGCAATGAAAATGCTTGGAGTTAAATCTGCAAATGAACTTTCTCGTATTATGGCCGCAGTGGGATTGGTGCAAAATTTAGGGGCTCTTAAAGCTCTCACGACTGTGGGAATTATTGAAGGGCATATGAAGTTGCATATTAAGAATCTCACTCTAGGTGCTGGTGCTACTGAAAAAGAAATTCCTTTTGTGGCAAAAAAATTGGAAGAGATTTTGGCGATTCGCAAGCGTATTTCTTTGAGTAATGCTATCGATGTCTTGAAAGAATTCAGATCTCAGCAAGCGGCTGAACAAAATAATCCCAACTAACAGGTTTTTGAAAGTTGCAAGTCACGATCAAAATCCCTGGTAAGACTTTTATTTCTGGAGAGTACGCAGTGCTCTCTACTGGCCAAGCCATTGTTTGGACGACCACTCCTTATTTTAGTTTAAATTGTCGCCCGTGTTTGTCGGGAGAGATCGGCGTCAACCCATTTCATCCCGAGTCCCCAGCAGGAAAGTTGTGGTTAAGGGAGCCCTTGTTTAAAAACTATTGGATTGAGTTTCAAGACCCCATTCGTAAGGGGGGCTTCGGTGGCTCTACAGCGGAATATCTAAGTCTTTTGCAGTTTCAAACAGATTTGCATGCACAACATCTTCCCATGGGAGCTGAGTTAATAAAGCAATACCATGTGGATGCCTACTCTGGAGTGGGACATGCACCAAGTGGTGTAGATCTCTGGGCACAAGCTCATGGTGGCTTGGCTTTTTATGATAAGTCTACATCAGAGGTTATTGATTTGCCTTGGCAGGATTCTGGTGTGGAAGCTCTCTTTGTTCACACGGGACACAAGTTGTCGACTCATGAGCATTTAAAGGCAGAATTAAAAATTCCTGTGGTAGAGTTGCAAGCTTGCCTCTTTGCTGTCAAAAAAGCTTTTGAGGCAGGAGACCTAGCGGAATTGGCCGCGGCCCTTAATCTCAATGCCAAAATCTTGGCAGAGGCGGGGCTCACTTGCGAAAATTCGCAGCAATTAAAGAACAAAATTTTGGCAGAAGACGGCGTTTTGGCAGTAAAACCCTGTGGAGCTATGGGCTCAGATGTCATTTTTGTTTTAGTCGACAAGAATGCGGCTTCCTCTTTGCTCGAAAAGCTAAAATGCGATAAAAATTTGTCCGTGTTTGCAACAAGTCAGAATACGGCTCAGGGGCTACATAAAGAATATTCAGCCGTAAAGTAAGAGAGGGGTTATCATGAATCGTGAGCCAGTAGAAGTAAGCGCTCCTTCTAATATTGCGTTGATTAAGTATATGGGAAAAGTTGACACTCAACTCAACCGCCCGAGCAATGCCTCTTTGTCATACACTCTCGAAAATTTACGTACTTATGTTCGTATCACTCCTATCGATGCAGCTGAGGATCAGTGGCAGCCTCTCAAGCGTGAAGGTTTGCAGGCCATTGAGCTTTCTGAAAAAGGTCGCACTCGTTTTTTAAAACACTTTCAAAACCTCAAAGCCAAGTGGGGAGTGCAAGGTCATTTCATAGTAGAATCAGCAAACAACTTTCCCTCTGACTGTGGCTTAGCGAGTTCGGCGTCTAGCTTTGCGGCTCTCACTCTGGCGGCAGCTAAAATGTTTCAGCAAGTGGCGCCACAGCCTTGGGGAGAAGACCTCAAAGAACTTTCTTCTTTATCGCGTATGGGTTCGGGTTCTTCTTGCCGCTCTCTGTACACTCCGTGGGCGCTCTGGAAAGAGGAATATGCTGAGCCTGCCTTGTTAGAGTTTAAAGAACTTCATCACTTAGTTGTGCTGGTTGAGTCCGGAAAAAAAGAAGTCTCCTCATCTGAAGCACACAAGCTCGTCGTCACCAGTCCTCGTTTTGAGGGGAGAATTGAACGAGCTCATATGCGCTTGAATGACCTCATTCATGCTCTTCGTTTTAATGATTGGAATATGGCGGTGCAGATTTGTTGGGATGAGTTTATTGATATGCATAAACTCTTTGAAACTAGCAGTCCCGCGTTTTCGTACATGACAGATGGCTCTCATCAGGTTTTAGATTGGCTTAAAAAACAATTTGATCGTTATGGTGATGGCCCCATTGTAACCATGGATGCGGGCGCCAATGTGCACTTGTTATTTCGCAAAGACGATCGTCAAAGATTTGATACTTATAAAAAAGAATTGTCTGCTCAATTTCCAGTGATGGCCTACCCTTGGGTAGATTCTCACTTAAACTAGAGGTGAGTTTGGACTTTCAAACAACTGCTTACGGCAAATGGATCTTAGCGGGAGAACATTCAGTATTAAGAGGTTCTCCAGCCTTGGTGTTTCCGCTTCAGAGTAAAGCTCTGCATTTGATATATGGTGCGACTCAAAAGCCTTTGTCTCTTAAACTGTCTGGGCCCCATGGCCAAGAGTTAGAAATGTTGTTTTGGGGTGTTTTAGATCGTGCCTGTCAGTTATTAAAAATTCCTCGCTCCGATCTCAGTGGTGAGGTGCAGATATCTTCAGACGTTCCTGTTGGTGCAGGAATGGGGGCCTCAGCAACTCTCTGTGTGGCCCTGACGAAGTGGCTTGGTCATTTAGGATATTTAGCTGAAACAGAATTCTATGAGTTTGCCAAACAGTTAGAGAATCTCTTTCACGGAGAAAGCAGTGGTGTGGATATTGCCGTTGCGATGAGTGGAAAAGGTTTAAAGTTTTTGCGAAATGGTCCTCGCGTTGAAGTTCTGCCAAAATGGAAACCACATTTGTATATTTCTTATTCAGGGCAAAGAGGAGTGACTTCGGATTGTGTACTACAAGTAAAAAATCTTTTGGCGCAAAATCCGGTTCACTTTGAAAGTCTTGATAAAAAGATGGCTGCCGTTGTGGAGAATTGCGAAACTATTCTGCAAAACACGGGAACTGATGCTTTTGATAATTTAGCTCAGCAAATTTCTATTGCTGAAAATATTTTCCGCGAGTGGGGATTAACCACGGGTTCTCTTGATAGTCACTTGCAAATGCTCAAAGAGGCTGGAGCTGTAGCTGTAAAACCTACGGGATCTGGTGGCGGTGGTTATGCTCTGAGCTTATGGAAAGAAGAACCTCCAGTTCATCTCAAAGAAGTCTTAATCTCTTGTTTCTAGGAGTAATGAGTAGATGAAAATTGCTATCATTGGTGCCGGTATTACAGGTTCATGGCTTGCGTCCCAATTGCAGAAGCAAAATCATGACGTGGTTGTCTTGGATAAGGGACGAGGAGTGGGGGGGCGCTTGGCCACTCGTCGTACCGAGACGGTGCAGTTTGATCACGGCGCCCCTTTTTTTGAAATCAAAGATCCAAAAATTTTGCACATGATTCAAGAAGATGTGAAAGCTGGCGTGTTGGTAGAGCAGCGCCCTGGTGTTTTTGTTGCTCAACCTCAAATGAATTCATGGTGTAAGCTTTTGACTCAAAAAGTGGATCTTAAGCTTTCACACGAAGTTAAAAAAATTATTCCCATGGAGAGTGGTTGGCAACTTGAAGGAGTGCAAAAGAAATCAGATGAGGATCTAGCTTTTACCCTCACGGGTTTTGATCGTGTGATTGCAACAGCCCCATTTGCTCAAACTCAGCAATGGATGCCTAGGGATTTATGGCAAGACTTTGCGCAGTTCTCGCTCTTAAAGATGTCACCGAATTTTGTGATGATGTTGGAATTGCAGGGGGGAGTAGACCTTGCGCAAATTTCTTTTGATAAAAAAGTCATCTCCCACGTCGTAAACAATAGCGAAAAAGCTGGGAGAATATCCGGAACTACCATGGCTCTTGTGGTGTATGCTACAGCCGCATGGAGTGAGGCCCATTTGGAAATGAATGTTAATGAAGTTCAAGATCTGCTCTTAAAAGCATTGTCTCTTCCGTTGTCTGCCACAGCACTGCAAGTGCAAACTCATCGCTGGCGATATGCTGCGAGCAGTGGGCAAAGTCCCTATCTGTTTTTTACTTCAAAAGACCGCTCTCTCTGTGCGGCAGGTGATTGGTTGTCGCCTCAAGGTGGCGTTGAGGGAGCTTTGTTGAGTGCAATGACCTTACTCAGCCATTTGTCGCAATAGGCAACTTTGTTCAGAATCTGTTAAGACTCTTGATTTCCTAAGTAGCTGTAACCACACAGTATTTTAAATATAGACGCTGTCTATATTTATTTAGTTTTAATCAATTTTATCAACTTAACAATTCTCTGTTATTCTTTGATCGTCATGTAACGTGTGATTTTATAACAAACCATAGAGGAGACAAAATGCAAACTTTAATCAATACAAAGGTAACTGACTTCAAAGTTCAAGCTTACCACAATGGCGATTTCAAAACTGTGACTCAGGACAACTTAAAAGGAAAATGGTCTATCTTTTTCTTTTATCCTGCAGACTTCACATTTGTTTGCCCAACTGAATTAGGTGATATGGCTGACAAATATGCTGAGTTCCAAAAAATGGGTGTAGAAGTTTACTCAGTAAGCACTGACACTCACTTCACTCACAAAGCATGGCATGATGCTTCTGAGACTATTAAAAAGATCAAGTACCCAATGTTGGCAGATCCAACAGGTCACTTGTCTCGTTTCTTTGGTGTACACATCGAAGAAGAAGGTCTTGCATACCGTGGTACATTCGTAGTGAATCCAGAAGGCTTGATCAAAGTTGCTGAAATTCATGACAACGGTATCGGCCGTAACGCTGATGAACTTCTTCGTAAAGTTCAAGCAGCTCAGTTCATCGCTGCTAACCCTAACGAAGTTTGCCCAGCTAAATGGCGTCCAGGCGAAAAGACTCTTAAGCCAGGCCTTGATCTTGTAGGTAAGATCTAATTTCTGATGTGGGGGCCTAAAGCCCCCATTTTTTTAAAGTGGTTAAACGCTCTCATTAGAGAGAGGAGAAAAAGATGTTAGACCAAAATATTTTAGAACAATTAAAAGGTGTTTTTGCTCAGCTCGAAAGCAAAGTAACTTTGCAATACGACGACAGTGATAACGAAAATCAAGCAGAGCTTCTTGAGATGTTAAATGGAGTGGCTTCGACAAGTGATAAGATTGAAGCAATTTCTTCTGGCAACAAGTCAGTAGCTCCTGCATTTAGAATCTTAAAGAATGGGCAGGCTACTGGAATTCACTTTAGAGGTATTCCCGGAGGACATGAATTCACTTCCTTTATTATTGCTATTCTCAATACTGACGGCAAAGGTAAGATGCCCGAAGGCGGAGTGGTTTCGCGCATTAAGGCCATTAAAGGACCAGTGCGTATTCGTACCTATATTTCTTTGAGTTGTGAAAACTGTCCTGATGTGGTGCAAGCGTTAAATCAAATGTCATTGTTGCATGGTGATTTTCAGCACGAGATGATTGATGGTGCTTATGCACAAGATGAGATTCAAAAGTTAAACATCCAAGGGGTTCCAAGTGTTGTCGTTGATGAAAAAATGATTCACTCAGGACGTATTGAGTTCCTAGATCTTTTAACAAAGGTCGAAACGCATTTTGGTAAAGATGAAAATGTTATAGAAGAAAAAATTGATTTAGGTCACTACGATGTTGCAGTTATTGGTGGAGGTCCAGCGGGAGCTTCAGCGGCAATCTACAGTGCACGTAAAGGTCTAAAGACTTTGCTTTTAGCTGAACGCATGGGTGGCCAAGTTGCAGACACTCAGGGGATTGAGAATATGATCTCTGTGATTTATACCGAGGGGCCTAAACTTGTAGCTCAACTCCAAGAGCACGTCGCAAGTTATCCTATTAAGGTTTTGACTCAAAGAAGAGTGAAGACTGTATCTAAGGATAAAAAGATTTTCCTTGAAGGTGGCGAAGAAGTTTCTGCGGAATCTATTATCATCGCTACTGGTGCAAAATGGCGTGAGCTGAATGTGCCAGGAGAGAAGGATTATCTCGGTCGTGGAGTGGCCTACTGCCCGCACTGTGACGGACCTTTTTATAAAGGTAAAAAAGTAGCGGTTATTGGTGGTGGAAACTCAGGTGTTGAGGCTGCCATCGATTTAGCAGGTATTGTTAAGGAAGTGGTTTTAATCGAGTTTGGTGAGAGTTTAAAAGCTGATGCTGTATTAGTTGAAAAACTAAAATCTCTACCAAATAGCTCAATCGTGACTCATGCTAAAACAACTTCGGTCGAAGGTGATGGGGCCAAGTTAACTGCTTTAAACTATGAAGATCGTCAAACTGGAGAGATTAAAAAGATTGATCTTGATGGTGTATTTGTGCAGATCGGTCTTTTGCCAAACAGTGGGTTTCTCAAGGAAACAGTAGAGCTCAGCAAGTTTGGTGAAGTGGTTGTGGACGGTAAAGGGCGCACAAATGTCAAAGGCATCTATGCCGCCGGTGACGTCACCACAGCTCCGTACAAGCAGATTGTGATTGCAATGGGCGAGGGGGCTAAAGTAGCTCTTGCGGCCTTTGAAGATCGCATGTACCACTCTTAAAATTACTAAGAGGTATGAGGATAAAGTAAGTTGCCTCATGGTTGAGTTAATGATGAGAGAATAAGGCGCCGAAAGGTGCCTTATTCTTTTTTAGAGTAATGGATCAATGTTTCTGTTAGTTCATGCAAATAAGATTTTTTAGTTTCTTTGGTAATCAAAAAAGGATTCATCAGGGTCATTCTGAGAAGAACTAACTCATCGCAATCAATTTCTAGTTTCCAATCCTGACAGTGCTCTGAGATCAGCTCCTGATACTGTTTGAGCTTTAAAGTTGTCTTAGAAACAATGAACTTGCCGCTGGCATTTATATTATCAATAAGTGTTTCAGTTTTTTTATTAGTTTGAGAAAGCATGAGATTCGTTTCATCTTTTTGTACAAGGCAAACTAGGTTGAGATTCTGATTCTTAAGCGGTAAAAGATTAACTGTGGATGCCTGTAAATCTCTAAGTAAGAGACTTTTTGCTGTAATGGTTTTTTCTAAAATTTTCCCAAAACCTTCTTCGTGGAGTCCGATGGAGTTGACCGTCATCCAAGTAGCAGTAGCTCCTGTTGCGGCACGACTGCCTTCGATTGTCTTAAGCCAACGATCTATGTTTTTCTGTGGTGATTGAATGTATTTTGCTTCAAAGGCTGAGACACGATTGTTCTCTTCATTTGGAACCAGGAAGGCTCCGCAGGCATAGGGAACGTATCCGAGTTTGTGAGGATCTAGAGTTACCGAATTTGCATGTTGAATAGCTAAAAAATCATTTGCGGTGTTCTTATCTAAGGACTTTATCGCACTGGCAAAATAACCACCATAAGCAGCATCAATGTGATGCCAGAGATGAAGTTCTTTATCCTCGCGCAGATGCTTCAGGTACTCTGTAGTTTCGGCGATAGGATCCACAGTGCCAAGTTCAGTGGTACCTGCGACACTGACGATAAGAGCAATAGGAGTGTCTTCTTGGAAGGCCTTGTTGCATTTTTCTATAAGATCAGAGCTCTTCATTTGTCCTTGAGCATTGAGATCGATTCCTTCAAAAGAGATATCTCCCATGCCCAATAGAGAAATGGCTTTTAACCAAGAGTAGTGTTTTGAATTCGAAACAAAGATTTTTGCTCCTTGATAGTATTTGCCATAATTTCTTTTGTAAATTTCTGCTGTCTTCCATGGGCCAAGAGCCACGGCGCTGTGTTGGCGCAGGATAGGTTCTGGGATATGATATTGTCGTATAAGTTGCTCATATTTTGCCCACCCCATATGAGCTGCTTCTACATAACTCATTTTTAGATTTTGTGTTTCGTTTAAATAGGATCCAAGGGCTAAAAAATGGTCTAAGCGATAGCGTGCTCTCCACAGAGCTTCGATGTTGGCCACTGTTCCTCCGCTTGTAAAGTGGCCAGTACAGGTTGAACTCGGAAAACGAAACATCGCACCCAGTGCCTTTATGGCTTCTTCTTCGAGATGGGCTCCAACTTTTGCAGCTTCGGTAGAAATAATATTTGGATTGTGTATGAGTGCTAAAAAATGACCGAGGATTGCTGGCATCGACAGTTCTGAATACATGTGCCCGACATAGCGGGGTGAGTATTGGGGAATTTCGTGTTTAAATCGCTCCTGAAGATTTCGCAGCAGCTGCTGGAGTTCGATTTGTTTTTTACGAAATTCTGGATCCAATTGGTCTTGCGCACTGATGGCCGTACCGTCTTCTTGGAAAGAAGATTTACGCCACAGGAACCAATGCTCCAGAATGCTATCGATTTCAGCTTTAAGCCAGTCTGCGTTTTCAGATTGTGGGCCTAAAAAAAAACTTTTTATTGCTAGGTCTTGAGAATCACATTTTTTCATTGTTTGAGACTAAATGAAAAAAAACACAACCAACATGAGCTTTATCATGTTGGTTGTAAATTGTGGCTTTACCCGCCAAATATAACACCTAAAGTTGCAAGTCCACACATTGCCATAGTTGCGCCGAATATTCCGAGGGCAGCTCCACCAGCAAGTATACAACCAATCATTGTGCACATAGTGACATCTTTTACAGTTTCCATTGAGATCTCCTATTGCACCTATCATCGGTTAATGAGCAAAAATCAAATATGATAATTCTCATAGGAAGATGCAGATAAATTCCTTTTGGCAATATTGTTTTTATCTGGAACTTCTACTTGTTTTTCAAGGTGGTAAAAGCGTCTTGCTGCCTCCTTTTGGCGATCCTTTGAAAAATTGGAGACACGTTTGAGGTAACCAATGACCCGTGTAGCATGATCAACGTCAGGGGAGCCGCATTTTGAGCATGCATGTAAGCTACGCTTGTCAATGTGTTCGCAATCATTGCAAATAGTGATTTTCACATTCACACACCAGTAATTACACCCAGATCTAGCCGCTGCTGTGATGAGTTTATGATACCCATCCTTATTTAAGTGCTCCTCGAGGTTAAGATGTAGGGCCGAGCCACCATCAAGAAAATCCATAGTCTCTTTTCCGTGGAGGATCATTTTGTCCATGGCATTTACTTCATCGTCTTCCACTGGATAAAAGTAAGAGTTGTAACATTCTCTTGGTACAAAGAGTCCATCTTCTTTGTCCCATTTAGCATTTTTAACTCCGAGATTCTCAGCAGGAACAAATTCGGTGTTAAAGAGATAGCCAAATTCAGCTTTTGCCTTTTTGTTGAGGTCAAATATGACCTTTAGTTTTTGCTGCACAAACTTTTTATAAAGTTCATTATTGCTTGCTTGAATACCCAATGACTCAGCAGCTTCAACCATGCCATTGATACCAATTGTCAAAAATTGTTTTTTTAAACTGATATATCCTGCCGAGTAAGCAGTTAGAAGGTTTGCAGCTTCATACTCCTCCATAAGGCGGCGGTATGCTACCTGATATTTTTGTATTTTTTTAACTGTCTCTTCTAAAGAAATCTTCTGCTGGGTGAGGCGGTTCATATTAATAGTGATGACGTTGATTGAGCCAGTAGAAACGCCGCCAGCGCCTAAAGTGTAGCTGAAAGTGTTGTCGGTAATTTCGTTACGAAGACGGCAACAGCTCGCCAAACTATCTGCAGATTCACTTTGATAGATGAAGAAACTATTTCCTTGAGATAACTCCTGTGCACACATTTCATGAAAGGCAGAGTCTTTTGGTGTGCCATTCTCGATAAGCATGGCGGCAGTAACTACCGGAAAGGTTAAGATTGCTTTTTTTCTCTCGCCGTTGAACCAAGTCATGAAGTGCTGCTGTAATTTTGCAACACTGTCCCAGTTGGGTGTTGTGCCGTCGGGGAAAACGAAGCCTTCAAACAGAGACTTGAAGTAGTACTGATCATAAACAGAGATATTCCAGAAGACAGATTGATAACCTCTGGCAGCTGCAGGCTGATTAATAGCGTAAACAACGTGCTGCAGGTGATTGTTTATCTTACCTAAATGCTTATTTAGGTAGTCCTCGCCGTAATCCTTTGCTGCAAAGTGATCAAAATACATCAGGAACTCAACCGTGGCGATGGCGCCAGCAAATTGTGCACTGATTGCAAATACCATGTTGATAAATGATCCGCAGAAGCTTTCTAAATGTTTAGGAGCTAAGGATTCGCCACCTAAACTTTTGAGGCCATCCAAGAGGAGTGGGTACATTGAAATCGAAGCACAGTAAGGCTTGAGAGAAGTTTCATCATGAACATAAATTTCATGGGCTTCAATTTGCCGAATATATTCTTGGGCGAGATCTTCGCCAAAGAGAGATTTAATTTTTTGACTGACTAAATACCTATTGATCTGAATATTTATGTCTTTGTTAACCTCAGCTTCTAATGTAGCAATATTTTTGTGGGTTACATTGGCATTGGCATCAAGTTTTGAGCCATCAGCTGCATTCTTGGCGTTGATGTAATTGTGTATAAATTCGACTTTGTTTTTTATCTGTTCGTCTGTAAGCTGTGTGTACATCTGATCCCCCCTCATGGTTGATTAAGAAAAAGTTCGTTAAGTATTTTATTAGTTTTGACGTCTTTAAAGATCTGATTCGTTGTTCGTGAATTCAGACCTCCAAGCTCTTGTTTCCAAGGTCCTGTTTTTAAATAGTTGAGTTTTTCGGTAATATTGGGCCCTATTTCATCTAGACCCGTATAGAGAGCTGTCTTGTAACCGTGTTCAACTGCTAAAGTTAAAAAAGTAACTAATTGTTCTGGATGCCATTCACCTCCTAAAAAAAGCACACAGGTTGCTAAGTTTTTGTATTGTTCTAGTTTGTTGATAAAAAAGTTGAGATGAAGTGGAGGCGTGTTTTTTTCTGTCCAAAGCTCTGGAGAGTGGCACCCTTTACATTTTAGAGGGCATCCGGTGATATAGAAGCTTAAAGAAATTTCTCCTGGGACTTCCTGAAAAAGAATATCTGTTTTGTAAAAATTCATGTTCAACCTCGAAATCAGGGTAACGGCAAAAAAGATTGAGATTCACTATCGATTGATGGATATTATGATCGTGAACACTATATCTAGTGTGTCACGCCTAAGAAACAACACCTAGGTCTAGGCGCGAGGTTTAAGATTTTAAGTGAACATGACAATTGTCATAAGGTTTTGTTGGTGAAAGTACTAAGGTGAAATTATCTAAGGTGGTTACAATGATTGATCTAAATCAACATAGAATTAAGATATATGAACCTTTTGCAGAATTTCTACTAGGAGCCGACGAAGAAATTAATTTCGAGTTGAGCCTTTTGGATACAGTTCGACTCTCTGGGCATGCATGTCCTTCTATCGTAGGAGCTTTTTTTCTCTGCCAAGAAGCCATCAGAGATTTATTTCCTCATGATCAAATCTGTCGTCGTGGGGAAGTCAAAATTTATCATTCAAGACGCATGGGAGAAGGACCTACGGGGCCAATTTCTAATGTTTTTGGTTATATCATGGGGGGCTGGGGTGAAACTGGCTTTCCAGGTCTTGGCGAAAAGTTTTCTCGCAAAGGATTGCAAGAATTTGGCTGTAAAGATATTCCGCCAAATCATTTTCTTTTTGAGCATCTTCCAAGCGGGCGCAAAAGTTTTTTAGAGTATGATTTGAGTGAACTCAAAAAAAGATTGCCCCCAGTAGATGAATTTCAACAATCATGGCGGCACTTAATCTCTTTAGTGGCAAGTGAGACTTCGGCTGCCATCAAAAGAAAGGCTCTGTGAGATGTTGATGGTTTTTAAGCATCCCTTTTTTAAAGCGGGATTTCGTCCTTTCTTTTTTGTTGCCATGATTGCAGGGGTTGTTCTTCCGTGGTTATGGCTCAAAGTGCTTTTTGGCGAAGTCAGCATAAGTCGTTTAAATATGAGCTCTCTATCCTGGCATGTTCATGAAATGTACTTCGGCTTTGGCATGGCTGTCTTAGGTGGTTTTCTGTTAACGGCTTCTAAAAACTGGGTCAAAATACGTGGCATTCATGGCATGGCCCTAGGAGGCTTGTGGGTGACTTGGCTCATCGAGAGGGTAGTGATGTGGAATCTCTGGTCTGTCGAAAACCCAATAGTGCTTTTTTTGCTACAGAATATTTTTTTATTTATACTCATTCCGTACTTGCTGTTCACTTTAATTAAATACAGAGGGCAAGATACATTTAAAGATAATTTTTATTTTCTATTGATACTCCCAATGCTCCTCGTGGCAAAGATAATGCTTCTGAGGCATGGAGATTACAAAGCAATCTCAGAGCTTCTCATTGGTATATTTCGAGTTGCTTTTGCTGTCATGTTTGAACGCACCATCACTCAGTTCATGAAAAACAGTCAGGGGGTTGTTCTTCTTCGTCATGCTCTTCTTGATCACAGCATAAAAGCTATTTTACTCATTTTGATTTTTTTGCCAATTTTGCCTCAAAATATTGGCAGTGTTTTGGCCCTTTTGGCAGGTGTTCTGTTTTTATTACGAGGGGTCTTATGGCGGCCACTCATTGCCTTTCGGAGTTTTGGAATTGCCGTTATGTATGTTGGTTATTTTTCATTGGGGGTACACCTAGTTCTGACGGCTGGTGAACGCTTTTCATGGTGGGCTACAACTGGGACAATGGCACAACATTGGTTTAGCTTTTTTGTAATGGGGGTGATCATTCCCGCAATGTTTATTCGAATTATTCAAGGGCATACGGGGCGTAAAATCATTTTTACTTTTACCGACAAACTAGCATTGGGGAGTATGATCCTGGCTGGTGTGGTAAGAACAATTTTGCCACAGTATTTCTCTGAGCACTATCAACTCTTATTGAATGTGTCCGCAGTGTTATGGAGCTTTTGCTTTCTATTGATTCTCTTGAGGTTGAGTCCTTTTCTATTTGTAGATCGAATTGATGGTAAAGAGCATTGAGGTGTGTAATGGTTTCTAAGTTTGCAAAATTATTTCCCTGTACGGAGCCCTACCGTCTCTTTTTTCTGGTTGGAATTCTGAGTGCTTTTCTCGGTGTTTTGATATGGCCATTATTTCAGTGGGGCCTTTTGGATTTTTACCCACGTGAGGCTCATGCGGGCCTACTGCTTTTTGGATTCTTTTATGCATTTGTCACCGGCTTTTTTATGACAGCAGTGCCGCGCATGATGGGGGCAAGAACAGCTCATCCTTTGGAAATAGCCCTGGCTTTGGGACTTATTTTGGGGCAAATTTTTTTGGCTTTAAATAACTACACTGCAGTTCAGTGGCAGGTCTATGTGTTGCAGTTGGCTTTGTTGGCTTTCTTTTTATTACGACGTCTTCTAGAAAAAAGAAAGATTCCCTTCGAGGGATTCTATTTTATTCCTTTTGCGATGTTTTGGTCTTTTTTAGGATTATTTTTATTGCACTTCAAACATTTCCAAAATCTTAGTCAAATTACTCCATTGCTTGTAGACGCCTTTCTTTTAAATCTTATCTGTGGATTGGGTAGTCGCTTGTTGCCTGTGATATCGCGGATGCCGAATGCCATTCAGCCAACAGAGAATTCACCAGCTCTCAAGAAGGTAAGTTTTCTAGTATCGGCAATTATTTTGAACTCAAGTTTTGTTTTTTATCTTTTTGGAGAGAGATATTTTGGCAATTTTATTGTTGGAATTTACTTAGTTTATCATGGAGTTGTGCATTTCTCGCTTTTTGAAAAGCCACTACAAAAAAGCATTGCTCATTTTGGATTTAGAATGGCAGTCTTAACTATGGTCTTTGCAAAATTATTAGTTTCGATTCCACACTTTAATTTTATTGCCCTAAATCATTTGTTTTATATTTCAGGACTATTTCTCCTGACTCTTTTAGTAGCAACTCGAGTAATGTTAGCCCATAGCGGGCAGGATTTGTCCTATGAAATTGTCTCGCGTCGACTAAGACTGGTGATATGGCTATTGGTAGTCACTGGGTTTATGCGTTGGTTTTCAGGACAGGATATTCAGTCATTAACTCTGCTATTAGCGAGCTTTCTTTTTTTGGCCGCATTGTTGGGCTGGGGACATAAATTCTTAAAGCTATTAGCCCAGAGTTATACTACAATTAAGTAGTCATGGAGGGCTTATGCACGAGCTTATCGGCGTCATGAAGCAAGAGCATCAGCTAATTGAGAATGCTCTCAATCGTCTCAAAACAGATTCATCTCTTGAACTTTTACAGTGGTGTTTTGATGCTATTGAAAATGAACATCACTTTAAAGAGGAGGAGTGCTTATTTTCCAAGTTACTTGGGAAAAAGCAACTGGCCGAAGGTGGCCCATTTTGTGTTCTCTATTTTGACAATTACATGATGAATCAGCCAAAAGAGATATTGCAGCAAGCTAAATTAGGGTGGCATGTGAGCGAACTACAGAAACACTTTATTGGCACGAATAGTCCTCTGGAAATACCTGTCTCTGAGCATGTGGCAACCCATGAACTTTGTCGTCACCTTATTAATAATTATACTCCTGAGGAGGCTACTTGGCAGAGAATTAAATTTAGATATTTAGAAATACAGCAGATGCATGTGCAAAAAGAAAACAATTGCCTTTTTTATATCGCCGAGAAAATTCTATCTGATCAAGAAAAAGATGATGCTCTAGCAATGTGGAAAGAAAAATCAAAATTATTAAAATCTTGGTAAAGATGTGATGAATGTCATAACCTGAGTAAAGTTATTTTCGCGATAGTATCGACATGTTAGAAAACAATACTTTACCAGAATACATGCAGAACCTTCCGCAGAATCACCCTATAAGAGTTTATTTTGAAGAAAATATACATATAAAAAAATTGATCAAAGAGATAGAAGGCTTGGATCTTAAGAAAGACTTTCAAGCTTTCTTTAATCTCTTTAATCAGTTGGCTCTCGTCGATATACGCTACGTGCGTAAAGAAAACCAATTGTTTCCGTTTCTAGAAAAAAAGGGTTGGCTGGGGCCTAGTCATGGAATGTGGAGCTTTCACGACCAGATTCGCCAACAAATTAGAGATATTCGTACTCTTTTAGATAATCATCAATTTCAAGAATTGCCAGTAAAACTGCAATTTTTGCTTTCTGAAATGAAGCGTATGATACAAATCGAAGAGATGAGGCTTTTTCCAATCTCCTTGGATATCTTAGATGATGAAGATTGGAAGCTTGCAGCTTTAGGCGAAGAAGAAATAGGTTGGATGCACAAATCTAAAGAAGAGCAAGGAGCTCTGAAGGCAACAACTCAAGACACAGCATTGTTTATTGAGGGGATGCTGAAAATGAATGAAGGGCTCTTGAACCTGGAGCAGATAAATTTGATGTTGCAGTGTATGCCTTTTGATCTCACTTTCGTTGATGAAAATGATAAAGTACTTTTCTACAATCGCGGAGAAGACAGAGTGTTTCCAAGAAGTGCAGGAGTCATTGGGCGAGAAGTGAGATTCTGTCATCCGCCTAAAAGCGTAGGAACAGTATTGCAGATTCTTGAAGAGTTTAAGGCTGGCAGACAGAACACTGCAGAGTTTTGGATTAACTATCGCGGCCGCACTATTCATATTAGATACTTTGCAGTGAGAGATAATCAGAAGATTTATCGTGGTGTTATTGAAGTTTCTCAAGATATTACTGAAATTAAAAACATTCAGGGGGAAAGAAGACTCCTTGAGTGGAAGGCTTAAAGTTAGGAGCTGCGTTTCTTTCCTTTCGCGCAGCTCCTAATTTTAGTCTTGTGCCTGTGCAATTTTTCTAAGCTCGTCAACTTTCTTAATTTCAAAAGTTCTCCCACGAGTTTCGATGATTCCCATTTTCTCCCAAGCAGAGCAGCAGCGAATCACAGTTTCTGCTTTGGCGCGAACTCTTTCGGCAATATCCTGCTTACTTAATCCAAATAAAATTGTTGTGGATTCACTTTGTTGCCGGTCGTACAGTGCCACAAGAGCGCCAGCGACTCTAGCTGGAACCTTCTTTGTGGCATTGATATGATCACGAGTTAACTGTTGTACAAATATATTGAGAAGTTCAAAAGTCTTTTGATTAAAAGAGTTATTTTCTTTTTGAAGGGCCTCATAAACTTGACGAGGAATAGCTAGTAGAGCTGTGTGTTCCAATGCCACTCCAGTAAAAAGAAAGCGCCTCTCTCGATTTAAAAAATAGAGAAAACCAGCAAGACCTCCACGTGGTAAAAAGTCATAGACCACGTTTTGCCCATCAACCTTATTGAGGACCTTAATCCCTCCGTAGATGACAATAAAGACATGGTCAGCCACTTTGCCCTCTTGGTAGGCCATTTGGCGAGGAGTCAAAATTTTAACTTCTGCATTCTCAAATAAATAGTCCATCTGTCTCTGTGTGAGTGATGAAAATAAAGGGAGAGTGCGGGCAGCAGCAAAGGCTTTTTCGTAGCTTTTCTGGGAGCGCATTATTTTCCTCCATAATGTGGGACCCAGTTTAAAAAACTCTTCCCAACGTGAGTATGATTAAAGTCATAACTGGGGTTTTTAAAAAGTGTCAAGTTAGCTCTATACGAAAATTGAAAAGAAAGGATTGGATTTCACCTATGTTAAGTAAAT
>JBKHVM010000034.1:26827-27065 GCA_046570065.1 Bdellovibrionia bacterium | reverse complement strand
TGAGCTAACTCGTGAGTGGCTGTCCAAGATGCGCGATAGCTGCCAATAATAGCTAATCCGAGAAGATTATTTTTTATAAAGAGTTTTGTTTGTGAAGGCATTGCCATTTTTTCTAGTAGAAAGGGTGCATAAGCTGCTCCCCAAGTACCTTGCCCTTTCAGAGTCCAGTTGATGCTACTGACATACATTAAATTGGCATGAGTTTTTGTATTTATAGCCTTGGATATTGCGCGTTCGT
>JBKHVM010000034.1:0-26817 GCA_046570065.1 Bdellovibrionia bacterium | reverse complement strand
GATAATTATTAAACCAGACAGTCTCCCAGTCATTCTCATTTGAGGTCTCGTACTTCTCATAAGCTACATCGACTAGAATTTCGCATTGGTCTAAATACGATTGGATTGCTGCAATTTCGGTCTGAAGAAATACCTGAGAGGTATTTTCAGGTACGTGAATTTTTAGTGGCAAGAGGTGAGTGTAGTGTATTCCAGGAGTTGGCAAAGCGAATGAAAATGCAGTTAATGGGCATAACAGCAGAAATACTAGGGATCTCTTTAGGTGTTTCATCATCGGAACCTCAAAATCTCCTATGTTGCGATAATGGTGCCACGCAGAATGCATTAGAGTCCTTCTGGTGAATTAAAAGTGTCTATTTTTTAAACATCCAGCTTAAGACGGCTGACGCTCCGCGCACTTACAGTCTAAGAGGTGCCATTTGCTTGATACTTTGGGCCGGCTTTCGTAGGGTTTTTCCCTATGTCGACACTCACTCCACTCATGAAGCAATACTGGGATATTAAGTCCTTACACCAAGATAAAGTCCTGCTTTTTCGTATGGGCGATTTTTTTGAAATGTTCCATGACGATGCGGTAAGAGCTGCACCGATTATTGGAATTGCTCTCACGCAGAGAAATAAAAAATCACAAGACGAAACCCCGATGTGCGGGATGCCTCATCACTCAATAGCAGGGCCCATCAATAAGCTTTTAGCTGCTGGTTTAAAAGTAGCGATTTGTGATCAGCTCGAAGATCCTAAACTTGCAAAGGGATTGGTCAAACGTGGAGTTACACGTATTCTCACTCCAGGTATGGTCTATGACTCCGACACTTTAGACGGCACCAAACAGCACTATCTTGTAAGTTTTGACGAAAGCTCTATGAGCTTTTTAGATTCAACGACGGGAGAAGCTTTTTATTTTACTGGCGACAAAGTCGACTGGAAACGGTTTTTAAATATTCTTCCCGTAGTTGAAGTGGTGATGCCAGAGTCAGCGAATGAGCTGATCCAAGGATTGCCCAAAAATATTGTGGTCAGCATTTGGGATGAATATGCTTCAAGAGATCTTGAAGTTTTGCAGCAAGCTCCTAAGTCGGCTGCTTTGTTAGTTTCCTATGTCACACAATTAGCAGGCGAAGAAGTCTTAAAAACGATTAAACCTTTTGTCGAAAGAGATTTTGCTCATCGTTTAGAGCTCTCTCCAGTTGTGATGCGCCACTTGGAAGTCTTCTCTACTTACAAAGGCGAAGGTCAAGGCTCTTTGTTCTTTGCTATCAATCGCACTCAAACTTCAGCGGGTTCGCGCATGTTGCGCCAATGGTTGAGTTTTCCGTTACAAGACAAAGAACGCATCTTGCAAAGACAAGAACAAGTAGAGTTTTGGCGACAGGATCTTGCAAACTTAAAAAGAGTACGGCAGATCCTAGGGCAGATGGGGGATATCGAACGACGAATTACAAAAATATCTCTTCCTACAGCCAATGGCCGTGATCTTTTGGCTCTTGCTGGCAGCATCCATGCAGGCTTGTCTGCGCTCGAAGTGATTGGACAATCTCAGCGTTTTAGCGTCTTACGTGATCTTGCTTATCAAATTGAAAATACCTTAGTCGAAGATCCACCTCTTTCGACGAAACAAGGTTATCTTGTGCGCCCTGGAGTGAGTTCTGAATTGGATGAGTTGATCGAGCTTTCCACCAATGCTCATGCTTTGGTCTTAAAGATGGAAGCCGAAGAGCGTGATCGTACAGGGATTTCGAGTCTAAAGATTCGCTACAATAACGTTTTTGGCTATTATATCGAAATTACTAATACTCATAAAGATAAAGTCCCTAAGAATTACCAACGCAAACAAACTCTCACCAATGCGGAACGCTACTGCACCGATGAACTTATTGAATTGGAGCGAAAGGTTCTTTCTGCGCAAACTAAAAGAGCAGATCTTGAGTTTGAGTATTACGAAGCCCTTCGCAATACCATTCTTAAAAATGGTCCTTTGTTATTGCAGTTCTCTGTCCTTGTAAGTGAGATGGATGTTTATAGTTCTTTAGCTTGGCTTTCTCTCGAAGAAAAATACGTGCGCCCAGAGTTTACAACCACAGGGCGTCTCTCGATTAAAGCCTCTCGTCATCCTGTGATTGAACAATTTGTTTCGCAATTTATTAGCAATGACATCGAGATCAAACCTTCGGGATGTTTGTTGCTAACGGGTCCAAACATGGCCGGTAAATCCACTTTAATGAGACAAGTTGCTTTGACTATTATTATGGCGCAAATGGGGAGCTATGTGCCTGCAGAGTCTGCGGTGCTACCTTTATTTGATTCTATCTTCACTCGTATAGGAGCTTCCGATATGTTGAGTGAAGGGCTCTCGACTTTTATGGTTGAGATGACTGAGACAGCGCAGATGTTAAAATCTGCAACTCCCAAGTCTTTGTTGATCTTAGATGAGGTGGGACGTGGAACTTCAACTTTTGATGGAATGTGTTTAGCGCAGGCCATTTTAGAACACATTATCACCGAAATTAGATGCCAGACATTTTTTGCCACTCATTACCATGAGCTGACTTCGCTGGAGAACAGTTTTCCTCAGATCTACAATGCTCACATGAGTGTAGCAGAAAAAAATGGTGAGATTCGCTTTCTTCATAGTTTAGCTAAAGGGCCAGCCACTAAGTCCTACGGAGTGCATGTGGCAGAACTTGCAGGAGTTCCTTCTGCTGTTACCAAGCGAGCAAAGAGTTTGCTCAAGGAAGTTGAATCTAAAAAACATCAAGCTTCGTCACAGTTAAATTTGATGGACTTAGAATTGGCAATTGATCTGGATGAGCCGCAAGCAACAGAGACGGTGCGATTAAACCCAGAGTTGGAGTCCTTCTTGAGAGAACTTAAAAATACTGAAGTCTTAAAGCTCAGTCCTTTAGAAGCTCTCAATCAGATGGCACAGTGGCAAAAAAGGTTAGAACAAATATAAAATATGACTTTTTTGTTTAAGCAACCTGAGTTTTTACAGCAAGCAGAACAGTATTTGGTTTCTCCATTGATCACTCCCACAGGAGATTCCCGAGAAGTCCAGGCTTTTTCGGGATTGCGGTTTTCGCAATGGTTGTCCTCACAATTAGAAAAAGAATTTGCACTAAATAAGTTGTGGATGGAGTGCGATCCTATTTTGTTGGGATCCTGGGCGCGACAAGAGCTTTGTTTGAAGTCAGATCTTGATGTTATTTTTTGTGGAGACTCCCAAAAGGTTTTGCAGCTAGTAAATGAACTCAATCTTGCTGGTGTTAAATTACGTTACAGAGTTCCAAGTAATGAAAGTGATTGGACGGAGGGAGTTGAGCTGTTTGATGTGCTAGCACTCTTAAATGCGAGACCTTTAACACCGACTTCTGCAAAAAAACTTTTTGATCAGCAGCGATTGATTTGGCGAAAATTACCTCAAATTTCGAAAGAGCTTTTAAAGACCTTACAGATAGAGAGAAAGAAGAGAACTGAATTATTTGATTCTTTAACAAATTACTTGGAGCCACATTTAAAATCTGGCCCTGGTGGTTTGCGTGATTTGGAACAAGGTCTGCAAGTGTATTCTCTTTTTGGCAGCAGAATTGAAAACTCTGATTATGCCATTAGAATATTGAATTACTACAAGAACTATTGGCTCACCATTCGTCATAAACTTCATCTCAGTGGTGGTAATGACCAGTATCAAGCAGCCCTTCAGCATGAAATCTACAAATGGTTAGGGTTTTCGTCGCAAATTGAATCTATGAGAAGTTTTCAAAGAGGTTTGTCGAGAGTTCATTTTTACTCCGATTGGCTCCTTGAAGCGGCGATTACTGCTGAAAAAACTCCAAAAAATAAAAAAACAAATCTAGTTGTGGGAAGAAAATCCCAGTTGAGCGCTGCTTTGGAGTTAATTGCCTCGCTATTGGTGGAGCCAAATCTCAGTACACAAAAGAAAGTCCGTGAGAGGATGGATTCTGTGGTTGGGAGTCTTACGCCTCTACAACTCAAAAAGTTTAGACAAAAAGGTTTAGCTGTTCTGAGTGATATCACTCTTACAGATCAGCAGATTGTAGCTTTTTTTAGATCGCGCTTAATAGATAAAATTCTGCCGGAGTTCGCGCGTTTAGTAGGGCATGTGCAGCATGATCACTACCATCGCTTTACTGTGGATGCTCATATTCTCCAGGCAAGAAGAGAAGTGCGTCGTGCTTTTGAAAACCCAAAACACTTGGGGCATTTAGATTTTGTCACAAGAAAATTTAAACGGAGTGATTGGCAGATATTAGCTTTGGTGAGTTTATATCATGATATCGGCAAGGGACTAGATAAAGACCATTCTTTAGCGGGTGTTGAAATCCTCAAGAGAGATGAAGCCATCATCGCAAATAAAAAAACAATTCAAGCTGTTCAACATTTAGTTTTAAATCATCTCGAGCTTTCTAAGGCTGCATTTAAATTAAATCCCAATGCACTCAGCACGTGGAGTTATCTCAATAAAAAAGAGGTTTCTGGTGAGCAATTATTGCGTTTAGCGGTATTTACAGCTTTGGATATTCGTGCCACAAATCCTGAAGCTTGGAATGAGTGGAAGTCATCTTTGTTGGCAACGTTAGTTAAAAAAATGGTTGAGCCAGAGACAAATAGAGCTTTGAGCTTTCAAAGTTATTTGGATAAAGCCAAAATCCAAATTCATGCGCAAGACTTGGACACCTTTTTAATTGAAAATATCAGTCCCGAGCATTTAATTAAAGATTTAAAAAAATGTCGGGGGGAAAAACAAGAATCGCTTCAGGTTTATAAAATTAAAAATAAACTCTGGCTCAGATTCTATGCTCCCGAGGACCGCAAAGGACTTCTGAGAGAGCTTATGATTAAGGTTAGTGGTAGTGGACTCAGTGTCAGTCATGCTGCTGTGAATACTCTCAAAGATTTTGGAGTTTACAATTGGCTACAAATATCGGGAGTGGGGATTGATCCTAAAAAGATTGAAACTAAATTAAAAAATAGTTCATCTCGTGGAAATATTCAAATGCCCACAGTAAGTTTTCAAAAGATCGAATGGATAGATTTTAATGAGGGGCGTGGTAATATTCTGTTTAAAGCTTTGGATCAGTCTTTTATTTTGATGACTGCGATTCAGTCCCTAACTGAAATGGGGGCAGATATTCGCATGGCCCGTGTTCATACTTGGGGACGGCAGGTTGAAGATATTTTTGAGATTGTAATAGAAGGAGAGCCTCAGGTGTTTTTAGAGGCTCTTAAAAATCGTCTACTTAGTAAAAAATGATTTCATTTTAATGATTTCATTTTCAGTGCGTTTGAGTTGTTCTAGTTGTTTTTTACTAGCAGCAATAAATTCGTCAGCTTCGTCTTTAGTTAAAGATTCTGACTTTTCAACAGGGACTAGTTCTTTTGAGTCGAGACCAGAACGCAAATCAATGACTGTGTTCATGTTCCAAGTAATTGAAAAGTGCAAATTGTTGTAAACAGTGATCGCGTTGTTGATCATGGCTTCAGCATATTTTAAGCCCTCTTTACTGCGTGCTTCATCAAAATATGGACTGTTTTTGTCAATATAACGAGAGAGAAGTTTTTCGATAATGGCTTCTTGTGCCTGGCCAAGACGAATACGCTGATACATCATATCGATAATCTCTTGTTGAGTAGACAGCATATCCTTTCGCCATAAAGGAGTTAGGAGGGCTACGGGATTCTCTAAAAGTTTTCGCTGGTAAAAAAGTTGTTTGCGCTCCACACGCGAGTAAGTCTTCTCTATATCAGCCTGTGGTTTTGTTCCCTTAAATTCTAAAAGAGAATGCATATATTCATGAATAAGAGTGTAAGTGGGGGCAGTGTCTTTAATGAGAACAGTATCTTTTGTAAGATCACAACAAGGGTTAGTTGTGGGTATCAAGCGTCCGCTATAAGAAGGCTGTATCTCTGCCTTTTTTAGAAGATCATCGGAAGCATAATTTAAGTTCTTATATAAAGGATTTTTAGCCTTCTTATCATCTGAATCTTTAATAAGGAGGATATCTCGTCCAGACCTTTTCATGATATCGATTAACTGTTCAGGTTTCGTGTGCGTAACTTCATAAAGGAGATTCATATCCATTTCGAGATCGAATATAAACTGATGTTTGCTCCATGCTGGGTTGTCAGCTAATGCAGGAAGTGCTAACAGAGGAATAGAAAAAGCGATAGAAACTAGAGTCTTTTTAATCATGAAATCTCCTGCAAAAAAATATCACCTTACTTATCGCAAGGGTTTATGTATTCCTTGCGATGTTTGTGCCACTAAAATGGGTAATTAGGAGCGCCTCATAGCTTATGAGTGAATGGCTCTGACAATTTTTTAGACAGCTTAGAAATTTTGTCTGGTGGGGGAGAAATTTGTTTGATGAGCGATGGGGCAAAAAACAAAAACCCCAGTTAAGCTGGGGTTTTAGATTTATTTCTTTTTTGGTGGGGTTCCTGTGACGCCACTGTGGTTGCGCCAATTGTATTGAGGATCTGCTTTAATTCTGTTGGCCCATGCATCCCATTTTTTCTTAGGGTGTTTGTGACTCACGCGCCCTTTTTCATCAAAAATATCTGGTTCTTTACCGAATAAAAAATCAAGAACTGAATTTAAAATTCCCATGAATTCTCCTGCGATTACTAGAATCTAACTTCTCTACCGGGAGTTGTCAAAATTAGCTGCGTGGGTTAGCGCAGACGTCAATAATATCTAAACCACGATCTTCAGAGAGTTTTTCGCCGTTTTTAAAGTGATTAAAGCACTCTTGAGCTGCAGTTTCGAAAGCATCTTCGTAGCTAGCAGCTTTTTTACGGATTTCTAGAGTCTCCTGTTGGAGTCTAAACTTAAAGGAGTATTCCTTTTCTACTGGTGATTTAGCAATCCAAGCTTGTGCTTGTGTGGAGACAACTAGAGCTAAAATTAGAGTTGTTATGGCTTTCATGGGAACCTCCTGTTGCCTTACATTAGAGCAAACTGAGGGCCAAGGGGTAAACTCGTCTCATTGTGATCTATCTCTAACCTATTGAAATTATGAGATAAACCTTGTCTCACTTTGGGATTGGTGCCATGCTAGTGTCTAGGGCACAAAAAAGTGACATTTTTTGGGGTACCTTGCTAGGGCCTGTCCTTAATTGGGGTGAACAAACCAGATTATTATTTAGAGTCGGCCCTGGTAAATGGTTTTAGGTGAGGTCAAAGAGACTTTTTGGGAGAAGTATTATGAAGATTATCTGGCTTTATTTAATTGTGCTTTTAAGCGGAACTCAGTCTTTGGCAGCGACAAGCGGTAAACTCACAGGTTTGACTGGTATGATCAATATTGTTTCGCAACAGTATGGAGAAGGTCCAGACACTGATGCTTTGGTGTTATTTGAAGATATGAATGTGCCAGTACAGGATTCTTTTTTGGGGCCAGGTAAGTCTATTGTTTCTAAAGATAGAGCATTGAATTTTGTCTGTGCCGAAAGGGGAGCTCGTGGTGGGCCCACGTGCACTATCATGATCAACCGAAGTGCAAATAGCATTTTATCTCGTGGTCGTATTGGCTTTCGAGTGACTGGTGATCAGGCTTGGGAGTTCTCATCTAAATTTAAATTAGATGGAAACAAAGTTTTTAGTTTTATCAGTATTGATGAAGTCTTTAGAGTCTATGCTAGTGAAAAGGAATTCTTTGTTTTGTGGGATGAAAACGGCGTTCGTTAACAATCCATGAAACTTAGCGATCAGTTACCCCCCATCTATTCGCGATTTTTACCGCAAGAGCTTTTAAGTTTTGATCCAAAGGAGCTCAAAGCAACTTGTCACAAATGTGCTATGGCAAAAGAGAATGGTCATCGTGGCAAGACTTTTTACCAAGCAAACTTAAAATGTTGCACCTACGAACCTTTTATTCCCAATTTTATGGTCGGAGCCATTTTAAAAAATTCTGCCAATAGTGCAGGCGCTGAAGTTATCCAGCAGAAGATAGTTAAAAGAGAGTATGCTCTGCCGATTGGTCTGGTTCCATCAGTGCGTTATCAGCTCCAATTCAAGGAAAATAAAGAAAAAATATTTGGTAAAGATCCTGAGTATTTATGTTCTTTTTATGATGTGGAAACTCAGCTTTGTACTATATGGCGTCAACGAGGGAATGTTTGCACGACATTTCATTGCAAAAGTTCTTACGGAGTGGCTGGTAAAAAATTCTGGAATCAATTTGGCCACTTATTGAGTTATGTCGAACAAATTCTTTTAGAAGAGGCTTTGATTCAGTTGGACTTTAGCCCGAGGCAAGTCAGTGAGCTTTTTGGTTATCTTAATCGTGAGTCTGGTACTGTTGCGGAACATAAGACTTGGGTGCTCCCAGAAAAAAAAGCTCGAGAGCTTTGGAACGGTTACTTCGATGAACAGATACAATTTTATATAAAAGCTTTTGAAATTGCAGAGAAAATGAGTAAAAAGGACTTTTCAGAAATGATGGGTGATACCGGGCACAACTTGTTGGAGTTAGTTTTAGAGCAAAAGAGTCATCTAGTGGGATAAAGATGAACCTAGTGCATCCTTCGCGACAGTCTGGTGAGTCTAGCTTATAAAGGTAATTAAAAATGAATGAAGTTCAAAAAAGACAATCGGCATTGGTGAGTGAATTTTCGCAAATCGCTGAGTGGGAAGATCGCTACAAAAAAATAATCGATCTAGGTAAGGCTCTTCCTGGTTTGGCAGATGAACATAAGATCGAAAGAAATATTATCAAGGGTTGTCAGTCTCAAGTTTGGTTGGTGGCAAAACTCAACGATAAAGGTGAAATGATTTTAGAAGGCGATAGTGATGCCCTATTAGTTAAGGGTCTCGTTGCTGTGATGTTGCGTGTTTATTCTGGGGTTATGCCAGAGGACATTCTTAAATCTGACACTCAGTTTTTAAAAGATATGGGCTTTGAGAGTCACTTGTCCCCAAGTCGTGCTAATGGTGTGCACTCTATGCTTAAGCAGATAAAATTATTTGCAACTGCCTTTAGTCTATTAAAACAAAGAACATAGTTTTTTATTTTGCTCTCTCTCCTCTCACTTCACTAGAATTAGAGTTACAGCACAGGATGTGCGCGGAGGATTGAGTGAGGAATAATTCTGTTTTTCCAGCGATGGTTATCGCCGTTACTGCTACAGTTTCTATCGGTTTTGCATCAGTTACCCCAAGAGTTATTTATGGTGAAGATAACCGTAAAGATTATTATCAAGTACAAGATCCTGCGGTTCGTGAGCTTGCAAATGCCACAGTTGCTTTGATTCCAAGAACCAACATTGCTAAACAGAATAACGGTCTTTATAAAATCGTTGCACCTACTTTTGGAAAAGATATGAACCTCTGTAAGAATGAACCTTATTTTGAACAGCCGGTGGCAGCAAATTGTTCGGGTGCTCTTGTGAGTGAGGACTTGATAGCGACGGCTGGTCACTGTGTTACCAGTTCTGATTGCAGTGATTATGTTTACGTTTTTAATTATCGCTTGAACGCAGCCACTCAGTTACCAAATTTTGTCTCTGAAGATGACGTATATAGTTGCACAGAAGTGGTCGCTCACGAGTACACGCGAGCTCAAGACTACGCACTTTTAAGACTAGACCGTCCAGTTCGTGGAGTTCGTCCCGTAGTGGTGTCTTCACAGGGAGTGAACCCTGGAGAATCTGTTTTTGTCATTGGTCATCCATCAGGTTTGCCAACAAAAATTGCCGATGGCGCACAGGTGCGTAGTCTGCAAACTGGTTATTTTGTCACTGATCTTGATACTTATGGTGGCAACTCAGGTTCGGCCGTGTTCTCATCTAGAACAAATCAAATGGTAGGAATTCTTGTTCGTGGTGCTCAGGATTTTGCCTACGATAACAACAATCGTTGCACGCGCTCAAATTATTGTACGCAAGATGGTTGCCGTGGTGAAGATGTCACAGACGCTAGCTATATTTATAACCTTTTAGGTTCTGTACAATAAAAATATTATATCGATTTTTAAAACAATAAGAATCGCCAAAGTAAAAACCCCATCTTCTTTGAGATGGGGTTTTTGCTTTTTTTTAGTAGTGACTACTTATAATCTAATAAAGGCTCATGACAGAGTGGCATGAACACGATGGGTGTCATCCATGTCATCGAGATAATTTAAAAACTCTTCGACTTCTTTAAGCTGTTCGGGAGTGAGTTCGGTGGGGGTATTTGCTTTAAAGGACGGCTCAGCTTTAGTGATTTTCCAACCGCGAGAGGCTAGGTTATTTTTAACACTGTCGAGTTCATCAAAGTTAACTATAAACTCAAATGTTCCTTCGTCATCACCAGTACTCACTTCATTTGCACCAGCTTCGATGGCTTCTTCTTCAGGATCAAAAGATCCTTCTTTAGTGCCTTCGATAAGGCCGACTCGCGTGAACATCCAAGCCACCGAGCCACTTTCACCCATATTGCCATCATGTTTCTTAAAAGCGTTACGAATTTCAGGAGCTGTGCGGTGGCGATTGTCAGTTTGACATTCTACGATGACTCCCACTCCATGCGGTCCGTAGCCTTCGTAAGTGACTTCTTCGATGATTTTTCCGTCATCAAGAAGGCCCGCACCTTTTTTGATAGCACGTTCAATTGTATCCACAGGGCAAGATGCTTTTTTTGCAGCATCAACAGCCATGCGAAGGCGGGCATTCATGTTAGGGTCAGCGCCTCCAAGCTTAGCTGCGACTTGAATTTCGCGCGCTAACTTTGTAAAGACCATCCCTTTTTTTTGAGCATTTTCAATTTTACCGGCGTTTTTCCAAGATTTTCCCATAGATCTCAATGAAATCACACAGACTCAAAGCTTGTCTAGTCTGTCGCTTCAATGTTAGAGAAAATTATGGAGTTTTCTTTCAATCGTCAGTCTATTTATGACAAACTTAGTCATATCGAAGAAGAGGTCAACTGGTCTCTCAAGAACTCCATTACTGCAGAAGTGCCTATAATTCCAGCAAGAGAGATCCAAGTTTTAGAACCTATACGACATCCTCCTAAGAAGGGGCTTTCTTTCCCAGAGGGGCGAGCTCGGCTTCTCCATGACTTAGCAAGTATAGAACTGCAGGCTATGGAGTTGGGGTTAAGAACTTTAGTGGAGTTTCCGCTGGCTCCGCAAGGGTTTCGCGAAGAGCTGGCTGCTATTACTTTATCTGAAGCTCAACATTTAAAAATGTGTTTAGAAGCTTTGGATGCTGAGGGATTTAAATGGGGTGATTTTCCGGTTCACACAGCTTTGTGGGGGGCGACCTCTAAAGACGACAGTTTATTAGATCGTATTCTTATTGTTCATCGTTACCTCGAAGGAAGCGGGTTAGATGCTGGAGATTATTTTGTAAAACGACTCGATGCTGTAGATTCGCCGCTGATGAAAGCTGCAGTCAAACAAATCAATGATGAAGAAGTGGGGCATGTCTATTTTGGTTCGCAATGGTACCGTCGAATATGTGAATTAGAGGGAGTTTCTGCTCAAGATGATTTTGTTCCGCGAATGATTCAGATTTCTACAAAGGTTCCCAAGCGAGTTGAAAATATCAATCACGAAGTTAGAAAAAGAGCTGGTTTTACGGAGTCAGAAATTTATTTTATGGAAAAGCTACGGGAGTGGTTCTTAATCCCTCTAGAGCAACGTAAAGGTATGACTCTAGAGGGTTTCATCAGGTCCTAAATAGCGCCACATTCCTTCAGGAAGTTTTCCTAATCGAATCTTACCAATACGTACACGTTTAAGGCCTGTTACTTTTAAGCCCACAAGTTCACACATTCGGCGGATTTGTCTTTTTTTACCTTCTCGCAGGATGAAGCGCAGCTGATCTTCATTGATCCACTCGACTTGAGCGGGTTTTAGTTTTTGTCCATCTAACTCAAGACCATGATTGAGAAGTTTTAACTTTTCAGCAGGGAGTTTGCCTTCAACACGAACAATGTACTCTTTCTCAATTTCTGAATTTTCGCCGATAATCTTTTTGGCAATGCGACCATCTTGAGTAAAAAGCAAAACGCCTTGCGAATCGATATCCAAACGACCCGCTACTGCTAGTTTTTCAAGATGAGAGTTATCAAAGCGTTTTTTGTCTTTGCTATTTTCGCTCCATTGGTTTTGAGCTGTGAGGAGACGAATGGCAGGGGTGTAACCTGGTTCAGGCTGCGCTGAAACATATCCAATGGGCTTATTTAAAATAATTGTCACCAGTTGTTTCTGCTGTTTGAGTGCTCTGGCTTCGAGAGTGATAGAAACAGAAGGATCAACTTTTGTTCCTAAGGTTGTGATGCGCTCACCGTTAACAAGAACCAAACCTTGTTCGATGTAAGCGTCAGCCTCACGTCGTGAACAAATACCTTTGTCGGCCATTAATTTAGAAAGTCTAATCTTTTGATCGTCACTCATGTGTTAACTCCACCCAAAGTGTGGGCATCTCAAAAAGGCGTAATCGAACTGGTGGTAACTGACACTGTGTCTGCATTTTTTGCCAAAGAAAGTGTGCAATATTCTCGGTTGTAGGAACGGTATCTTTAAATTCTTCAATCACAAAATTTAAATGTTGATGATCTAGAAGGTTCACAATTTTTTGGGCTGTCTGGTAATTCGCATTGGCTCTGGTCAATTCATCGGTGGCCGGAAAGCTCACTTCTACAGTGTAATTGTGTCCATGTCCATAGGGTGTATAACAAGCACCAAAAATCTCTTGATTGCGTTGGGGGGACCATTTTTTTTGCTCATAAAAATGAGCTGCAGAGAATTGAAACTGATAAGTTATATTCATTTAAGGTTGATTCCCCCATCAACACTAAGGATAGCGCCGGTAGTCCAAGAAGACAAATCAGACCCTAAAAAATAAGCTGCTTCTGCGATTTCGGTGGGGCTACCTATACGATTTAAGGGCTGTAAGGGGCCAAGATCTAAAAGAACCTTGTCTCTTGCTTCCTCAGATAAATTGTGAAAACTGTGAATGGGAGTGTCTACAATGCCTGGGCAAATACAATTGACTCGAGTGTAGGGAGCTACTTCTAGAGCTAGGCTCGCTGTCCAGTTGATCATGGCAGCTTTGGAGGCCGAGTAGGCAGCGGTTTCGGCAGTTGGACGTAAGCCCAGAGTTGAAGAGATATTTACAATGGATCCCTTTTCGTGTTTTTGAAAATAAGGAATTACTTTTTGTGTCAACTGAACAGCTGCAAATAAGTTAGTGCTAAAAATTGAAAGCCAATCCTCCATAGGGCTATTTTGAGTGCAGCCTTTTTTGTATATACCGGCATTATTAATCAGAACTTCGAGGCGGTATTGAGGGTGGTGAAAAATCTCTTCAAGTCTTTTATCGACAGCAGCTACGTCATTGAGGTCACAAGATAAAATAGAAGCGCCAGCAGTGCAGTTAAGTGCTGTCTCCGCTAAATGTTCCTTGTTTCTACCCATCAAATAAACAAAATACCCCGCTTTAGAAAAACGCAGCGCGATCTCTTTTCCAATACCAGAACTGGCGCCTGTTACTAGGACTGCCTTTTTAAAAGAAGAATGGGTTTTGTTCATGTAGGACTCCAAAAAAAATTAAGGAAGCAGATTCTGCTTCCTTAATAACACGAAGTCTTGAAAAAGGCGAACTAAGCCGCTTTTTTTGCACTGTAGTGATAGAATTTTTTATCAAAATCTAAAGCTTTAACGCCCTCTTTTGTGATGAGGCCAGCTTTAAACCAGTCAAAGTGTTCTGAGCAGAATCCTGCCTTTTCTGGTTTCTTTTTGCAGCCTTCAGCTGTGCATTTGTTAGCGCCAAGTTGAACTACATTGTTGGGTATTTGTTTGTCAAATTTTGGATCAGCCATTGAAGGACCTCCCTTTGGTCTTAATACTAGATCGGACCTTTGGATGAGAACTTAATGCACTGAGGGTTAAAAAAAGAGGAGATAGTGGGTTTTAAAACGATCTTGTAACATAAGAGAGTGGCCAGACTTTATATTCTTATTTTGAGACGCTAGGCTTTAACTCACTTAGGTCCAATAAATTCATGGGATTAATAGACCATCCTGTATAATCTTTTTTAGCCAAACTTGAAAACTCAATTGGTCCTAAAAAAATGAGGTGATAGTTTTCTTTAAGAAACTTAATACCTTTAGCACAGAGTTCTCGATTTTTGATGTCAGACTCCGAAGCTTTAAGCTCAGCAACGATTTCATCAAACTCTGGTGAACTTAAGCGGATAAAATTTTCGGGATGATCAGAAATAAAAAATTTAAGGGATGAATAACAATTGGGGCTGTCGAGGGGGAGTCCTCGCCGAAAAATCAAATGCTGGTTATTTTTAAGCTGTTCAATAAACAATTTATTATCAACTGCCTTAACTCTGCCAGAAACTCCTAAATTTTTCTTCCACTGCAATAAAACCCACTCCATAGCGCGGCGATGATCATCACCGCCACTTGCAGAATAAGCAATTTCAAAAGTACTTATACTTTGTTTTGCAGTATTTTGAGACTCAATAAAATTCAAACATAAATCGTCTTTTCCATACCAGTCATCTGGAATACCGGGACAACCGGGAAGGCCTTTGGAATTGAAAATCTTCTGTAGTTCTTTGTAGCGCAAACTTGTAGCTAAGCTTTTTCGAGTTTCTAAGTTTAATTGAGGAGAGTTTAGAAAACCCAAATAATCCATTCGCCAAATAGGATTGGAAAAATAATCTGCTCGATTTTGATATTTTGCAATAAGAGCTGTTGGCAATCTTCTCAAAAAATGAAGTTGATTTTTTTCGTAAAGATTTAATGCTGTAGAGTCCTCTTCGATAATTAGAAAATGCACTTCAGGTCGAGAAGGATTTTTTTGCCAATAAAAATCGTTAGACATTAATTCAATTGATTTTCGAGCTTCAATTTTTTTGATCTTAAATGGTCCAGTAAATTTTCCCACTTTGTAGGGAGCTAAAATGAAATTGGCTAGATTAAATTTGAAGTCAGAATCCACACTGTTTAATTCAAACTTTATTGTTCGAGGATTGGGAGCAGTGATGGCGAATCCTTTTCCTTTTCCTTTTCCTTGATAGAATTCTTGTGCACCCTTAACAGCAAAAAGTAGATCGGCACGAGGTGATTTGTAACTAGGAGTTAAAATGTTTCTATAAGTTTCAAGAAAATCTTCTGCAGTAAGGAGGCTTCCGTCGGACCACTTAGAATCTTGACGAAGAGTGCAAGTGATTGTTTTTTTCTGAGTATGGCAATTCTCTGCTAAGTCAGGAACCAATTCCCCATTTTTATCTATTTTTAAAAGAGAGCGGTGGAGATTAAAGAGCACATAGCTTGAGGCTCCAGATTTTTGCAGGTTTGGATTCGTATTATGAAGGTCATTATTTAGATGCAATTTAAATTGCGCCTTAGAACTCGTGGCAGCAAAAAATAAAATAAAAAATAAGAAGAGGCCTCTTAAGAAAGTCATGATTAAGTCTAGCTTAATTCTTTTTGAGGTCAATGATCTTATTACTCGCGATTCCAATGGCAAGAGAATCTAGCTGCATTATCGAGCTGGTGGATCAAGCGAAGACTATCGGGCATAATTTCTAATTTTGAATTCACTCTAGAAATAATCTTTCCGCTACAAATCTCTTCGTTGACTCGTTGTAATTGAGTTTGACCATTTTCTTTTAGAACGTAGTTGAGCTCTCTAAATGTACAATTCTCATCAATGTCAGATTTTGTTTCTTTTTTGGATGTTTCCAAGTTGTAACCATATTTTTGACTGATTCGAAGTTGTTTGCCTTTTAAGTCTTTTTCTTTGAGTTCAAATGAACTGCAAAAAGCCTGTGGGCCTTTTGATAGAACGTAATTGCCAGGTTGAATTTCAACTCTTTGTGCAAAAGAAGTTGAGAACAGCAAACTCATTAGGAGTGTCGCATATTTTAAAAACATAAACTTAACCTCTTCATGTGGGGAACTAACTGTTGTGAAGCACGGTGCACGGGGCCCCAGTAGCTTCCTGAGCGAACATCAGCAGTCCCTTTTGATTTAATCTGTTTAGACATAATATCGATAGCGCATCTTGCTTGACCAGCGGGAGTGCCGATGTTGGCACAGGCTGAACCTCGCCATTCGCGAATATTGCGATCCTTCTCGAGAGCCCAAAGGCCATAACCTGGGTAAGGATTAAGAATTTTTACTTCACCTTGTTTATTTTTATAGGTTACAGGATGAGCAACGTCAGATTTACAAGAAGACTCTTCTGAAGCTAATGCTGTCCAAAACCATGACCATACAAATAGTTTTTGTTCTTCGTTGAGGTGGCTAAATTTAGGGCACAGGGAACCCATAGCATTGTTGCGTGTAAAAGTCTGGCGATACTTATCTTCAGCCATAATGCTAATAACATCTGAACCAATTTCACCAACTTGCCCTTTAGCAGACATAATCTGGTTGCAAAGGCGAGCTTGCGGACGCACTTGACGAGGCGAAATAAGCGCTTTTACTGTTGATGTATCGATTATTTTTGTCCCGCAGGTCCCAGAGCAGAGTACTTCTTTTTGGTTGATGCGATCCACGTTGATTTGAGCTTGAGAGATGCTGTTAACAGCCTGGGCTTTTGCTTCAGGAATAGCTGCTTGAACCAGCTTGCTGAGAGCAGTTGTGGGTTTGGTAGTTATAGTTGCTTTGGCTTCTTGGATACGAAGCGGTTCTTGTTGAGCTACTTTTGGTTTAGAGTCAGTGTCTTTGAGAAGAGTTAGAGTGGGGTTGGTTCTATTATAATAGACCCAAACTTTTTGGCCTTTATGTGCATTGTTTTGGATTTCAATAAATAAAGCCACATTACCTGAGGGGAGATATTTGTGTTCGAGGATTTCGCCAATAGTTCCTTTTGGTAAAATTGCACTAATATTGGATTGGCCTAAGAAGCTTGCGTTCTTACGTCCATTCATCATGCCTTCAAGACGCACTTGTTTTTCTTGCCCCGTAAATCCGGTCAGAAGGGATGCTATCATTAAGAGGTTTAGGCATTTTTTAAACATCATGCTAACCTCTACTGCAAGAGCTGTGCAACTCGATGGCATTCTAATTAATATGTGATTTTAGATAGTTAGGTTGTGGCGAGTGTTTGTGGTTATCTCCCGTAATGAGAATCAGCGTCTAGTTTGTCATGGTATTGTCTATTGCTTAAACAGTAAGGTTTAGATCTCGATTTGAAACATTGAAGTAAGAGTTTCTCTATTGAGTAAAGTAACTCATCTTTAAAGTAAATAAATGAAGAAATGTAAGTATGAAATTGTCTGTTAAGACTATTATTATGCAGCTGACTCTAGATTTTTTGGCGCAGTCACAGGTAACTTGAATACGAAACGAGTGTGAGGAGATTTTGAGTCGTAAAAAATCTGTCCTTGGTGACTATCGATAATTTTTTTACTGATATTGAGTCCCAGTCCCGTGCCTTGCCCAGATGGTTTTGTTGTGAAAAAAGCTTTCATCAGTTTGGCTTGGATTTCTTCGGGAATACCATGGCCAGAGTCTGTTACCGAAAATTCATACCACGAGTCATCTTTTTTGACTTCAATACGAATCCACTTTTCGTCGTTATTCTTTATTGCATAAAGAGAGTTCACTAGAAAGTTTACTAAAACTTGCTCGATTTGCCCTGAATCGCAGTAAAGCTGTTCATCACTATATATGGTTTCTATCTTGACTTGATTTTCGCGGAACTTTTCAGAGAGTAATGATAGGGAGTTGCCAACAATACAAGAAATTGAATTCATGCTTCGAGTGTCGCTAGAGGAATCCTTGTGGATAAAGCGTCTAAATGATTTTACAAGATTAATAATGCGACTGACGTTTTGTTCGATAGCTATAAAGTGCTTTAAAATATCCTCTGGAGAGTTTTGAGTGATACCTAGTTTTCGTTTTAATAGAGCAAGGTTACCGTTGACAACAGTGAGAGGATTATTGATTTCGTGAGTCAGGCCTGAAGAAATCTCTCCCAGCTCTGCAAGTTTCTCGAGGTGTAAGGTGTTGCGCTGTTCTTCTGCTAACTGTTCTTCAAGGGATTTTCTTTTCTGAATATCAAAGCTCAAAGACAAGTAGCCAATTATTTTGCCATCTTCATTTTGGTGCGGTGAGATGATGGAGTAAATCCAAAACGTTTCACCATTTTTATTAGTATTTTTTATTTCGCCCTTCCAAGTGCCACCCTGATTTACGG
Organism: Bdellovibrionia bacterium; assembly: GCA_046570065.1. Taxonomy (GTDB): domain Bacteria; phylum Bdellovibrionota; class Bdellovibrionia; order Bdellovibrionales; family Bdellovibrionaceae; genus JBKHVM01. The sequence continues at coordinate 8,641 of JBKHVM010000034.1, read as the reverse complement.
TCTTCCAGATTTGAAGCCAAAATGATTTTTTGTGAAATGCCGAGCGGAATTGGTTTTGGCTTTTGCCAATTAGCTCTTCCGATTTGTATCCAAAAGATTCGCAAAAAAGAGGGTTAGCATATACAACTAAGCCATTGAGGTCCGTCATCATCACCAATGTATTTTGATTCAGTGAAAAAATGAGATCTGAATGATTGAGGACAAAACGCTCTTTAGACATTCTTTAATTTTTGCATGAGAGAAGTAAAAGGCAAATTAGCAGTCTAAAAATAAGACTTTCCTAGAGTTTAATAATCGATCAATTTTGAGGGGAGTTCTAAAATTAAGAAATCTTGTTAAAGAAACTTATTCTCTCTCTGAGACTTCTCTGTCTGTAGACATAGTTGTTAAATTAAATTTACTAACCATAAAAAAAGGAGTCTGCTGTTGCAGACTCCTTTGAATTAAAACTCTGAACTGTGTGGCCTACTTCTCTAATTCCATTTTGGCAATTGTTTGAAGTTGCATGTTGCTTGTGCCTTCATAAATCTGACCAATTTTTGCATCTCTCCAGAATTTTTCTACTGGATACTCTTTTGTGAAGCCATTGCCACCAAATAAATCAATCGCCATTGAAGTGATTTTTTCTGCAGCTTTAGAAGAGTAAAGTTTTGCCATAGCAGCAGCTTCGATAAAATCTTCTTTTGCATCCTTTAAGCGAGCGGCATTGTAAACCATCAAACGAGCCGCTTCTAGTTCCGTACGCATTTGTGCCAATTGGAATTGAACACCCTGGAAGTGGGCAATGGGTTTGCCAAACTGCTCACGGCCTTTAACGTAAGCTAAAGTAGCTTCATAAGCTCCTTGTGCGATTCCGACCATTTGCGCGCCAATTCCGATGCGACCTTCGTTTAATGTTTCGATAGCGATTTTATAGCCTTTACCAACTTCACCAAGAACGTTATTGAGAGGCACTTCGCAATTTTCAAATAACAACTCGCAAGTTGAAGAAGCGCGGATACCAAGTTTGTCTTCTTTTTTTCCTACTGTAAAACCTTTAAATGATTTTTCTACGATGAAAGCTGTAATGCCTTTGTAGCCTTTGCTTGGATCTAAGTTAGCAAAAACGATAAACACATTGGCTTCTTTACCATTCGTGATCCAAAGCTTTGAACCATTTAATACGTATTTATCACCCTTAAGTTCTGCACGTAATTTGAGAGCAAAAGCATCAGAACCAGATGAGCTTTCAGAAAGAGCGTAAGCGCCTACCCACTCAGAAGCCATTTTTGGAAGATAGCGCTTTTTTAAATCTTCAGAACCCCACTTTAAGAAGGCATTTGTAACGAGAGTGTTCTGCACATCACAAAGAACTGATACAGAGCCATCAATGCGTCCTAATTCTTCTACTGCTAGGCAGGCCATAAAAAAGGATGAGCCCACTCCGCCGTATTCTTCAGGAGTTTCAATGCCCATTAAACCCATTTCAAAAAGTTTTTTAACGAGCTCTGGATTCATCTCCGCTTTTTCATCCATGTGCGTGACTTGAGGTTTAATTTCAGATTCAGCGAACTGTCTTACAGCATCGCGAAAAGCAATTTCTTCTTCAGATAGTGTGGTGAGTGCTGGGCGCGTTGACATGAGAGTCTCCTTAAAAAATTTGTGTACAATAGAATGTCCTCCACAGTAGCGATTCTAAATGCAAATATCAAGAGCTGATGACCTTGAGAAAGCGCTGATTTTTATCAGATTTTCGGTGAATTTCGTTACGCGTTATCATTTTGCTTAAGGTCTCAGCAAGCACAACGTGACACTAGACAAGGGTCTGGGTTTTGGTTAGCGTCTTGAGTATGGATATTCTAGAACTCGGCGCCAAAGTTGGTATTTATTTTATTCCTTTTCTTTTTGCACTCTGTTTTCATGAGTTCGCCCATGGATTTGTTGCTAAAATGCGTGGCGACAACACTGCTGAAATGATGGGCAGATTGAGTATGAATCCTGTGGTTCACATGGATTTTTTAGGCACCCTGGTCTTGCCCATATTAGCTATCGTGTTTAATTCTCCTATATTTTTTGGATGGGCAAAGCCTGTTCCGGTAAACCCACGTAATCTCAAAAATACTCGAGTGGATATGTTTTGGATTGCTCTTGCGGGGCCCCTTTCTAATGTGCTTCTCGCTCTTGTGGGGACTGTAGGAATGTATTTTGTTGCCCACAATTTAGCAGGTGCTGCTTCGGCAAAAGCCATTGCTAATCTTTTAAATGTTTTTATTGCGACAAATTTATTCTTGGCGATTTTTAATATCATACCCCTGCACCCACTTGATGGTGGAAAGGTACTTGCACGGTTTTTGCCAGCATCCCTGAACCATAAGCTAGAAGAAAATGAGCACATGACGAGTTTAATTTTGATGGCCCTTGTGTTGACAGGTGCCCTTAAAATTCTCTCAATCCCAGTATTTTGGGCTCATGGCATGTTAATCAACTGGGCTGTTGGGTTGTAGTGATGGAAGCAAATCAGGCGCAGACTGTACCTACGGCAAAACCTCCTCGTGTCATGAGTGGCATGAGGGTGACTGGCCGTCTTCATATCGGTCACTATTTTGGAGCTCTAGATAACTGGTTAAAGTTGCAAGAGCAGTACGAGTGTTATTTTGGTGCTATGGACTGGCATGGCATGACAACCGCGTATAAAGATACAAAAGAAGTATCTCATTGGACGCGAGATATGATTGCTGAATGGATTGCCTGCGGTATTGATCCTGAAAAAAACACTATTTTTATTCAGAGCCAAGTGCCTGAGCATCTTGAGCTGTTTATGATCTTTGCTAATTTGACTCCTTTGGGATGGCTTGAAAGAGTGCCAACATGGAAAGATGCTGCCGAAGATGCTAAGGCCAATGATACCTACAATCTGGGTCGATTTGCTTACCCTGTTTTACAGGCGGCAGATATTGCCATCTACAGAGCGAAGTTAGTGCCTGTTGGAGCGGATCAAGTTGCGCATTTGGAGTTATCACGAGAAATTTTGCGTAGATTCAATCATCTCTACAAAGCAAAACTGCCGGAAATGCAGGCGCTGTTAACTGAAATCCCGTTGGTGCCAGGTTTGGATGGACGAAAGATGTCTAAATCTTATGGCAATACCCTGTACCTCATTGAAGATGATGAGAAATCAGTTAAGAAAAAAGTAAATTCTATGGTGACAGACCCTGCACGCGTGCGTCGTGAGGATGTCGGTGAACCAACTAAGTGCTCGGTCTATGGCTATCATAAACTCTATTCTACAGCAGAAGATTTAGGATGGGTCGATGCTGGTTGTCGCAGTGCTGGTATTGGCTGTGGAGACTGTAAAGCTAAGCTTGCAGCCAATATTGAATTGAGAACCCAAGGACCGCGAGAAAAGAAAAAAGAATTGTTGAATAAACCGGAGCAGCTTGATTCAATCATCCGCGAAGGTTGCGAAAAAGCTCGAAAAGAAGCTCGTAAGACATTAGAAATAGTTAGAAATCACATGAAGTGGTAAGAGGGGAATCCGGTTTCATGAGTTTGAATGTACAGTTGCCAAAATTTGAAGGTCCCTTAGGTCTCTTACTTTACCTAATCCGTAAAGAAGAGATGGATATCATGGATATTAAAATTCATGAGATCACTCATCAATACTTAGAATACATCAAGTTGATGAAAGAGTTGGATTTAGAAGTAGCTGGCGAATTTGTGGCTATGGCAGCAACTTTGATTCATATCAAATCTAAGATGCTTCTGCCAACATATGATGAAAACGGTGAGATCGTAGAGCAAGAAGATCCACGTAAAGAGCTTGTCCAAAAACTTTTAGAATATCAAAAGTATCAAGAAGCAGCTAAGTCTCTCTACGAACGTCCTTTGGTGAATCGTGATGTTTTCTTGCGTGGGGTTCGCGAGTCTTTAGCTCCTAAAGAAGATGAAATTATTCTTGAGGACAATGCTCTTTTCTCATTGATTTCTTCTTATCGTCGTATTGTGAAAGCCGCTAAAAAGAAAGTTCATAAAGTTACACATAAGTTGCAGTCGATTGCTGGTCGTATTTTAGAGATGAAAGAGTTCTTAGTTCCTGGTCGTCGAGTGACAATGATGGAAATGGTTACAGCCATTGAGGATCGTGGACGTCAGGCTCTAATCACTTTCCTCTCTTTATTGGAGTTGGGTAAAATTGGTTTTGTACGTTTATACCAGACGGAAACCTATGGTGACATTTGGGTAGAAGCTAAACAAAACATTGAAGGCGATGTTATTTCTAAAGTTGAAGAGTACAACTCTGTTCATTCTGAACAGGTAGCAGATAACTTACTTGTGGATGCTGAGAAAGAAATTCAGATGGCTTTAGCTGAAGAAGAAGCTAGAGAAAAAGAATTGTTAGCGGCAGAAATGGAATCTCAACAGCAAGAGTTCATCTTAAAGGACAGTGATTTTGTTGAAGAACAAAATGTTGAAATGGAACTGAGTGAAGAAGAAATTGCTAGTGATGATGAGATTTCTTTGGCTGAAAAAGAATTATTTGGCAATCAAGACCAAGAAGTTTAGTTGAGGGGTGTAAATGGCTAAACATAGAGATGAAGAACAAGAGTTTCTCTTAGAGGAAAATGAAACTGAGATGATTGAGACAGAAATCACTTCTGAGAGTGATGAAGATTCCTCTGAAAATGAAGATTTGCAGGTAGAGACGGATATTTTCTTATCTGAAGAAGAACAAAGTGAAAGCTTTTTGCCAGATGTTGATGAAGCTGAGTTAGAAGCTCTTGCAGATGGAGATCAAGAAGTCCCAGAACAGGATCTTTCAGGTACGGAGCTAGACGATTTTGAATCAGCAGAAATTGAAGAAGTTGAATTCGTAGAAGATGAAAGACTTGAAAGTATTTTAGAGTCCATTTTATTTGCCAGTGATCGACCAGTAAGTTTGGCGCAGATTAAGTTGGTATTTAAAGGGACTAATATTTCGACACAAAAAATCAAACGCTGCTTAGATCAACTTGCTGTTGAGTACGCGGGTGGTCGTCGTGGTATCACGTTGGAAGAAGTTCCAGGTGGTTATCAGTTAAGAACTAAAGTAGATAACATGGAGTTCTTGCGTAGAACGCTTAAGACCAGACAGTTTAAACTTTCTGGACCAGCGCTTGAGGTGCTCTCAATCGTTGCTTACAAGCAGCCAGTTGTGAAGTCCGAAGTGGATGAGATCAGAGGAGTGGAAAGCGGTCACTTGTTGCGTGCTCTCATGGAAAAGAACTTGGTTTGTTTCCAAGGTAAGTCTGAGCTCCCTGGACGTCCAATGCAGTATGGAACCACTCGAAAGTTTTTAGAGATTTTTGGTTTGAGAAACCTTAAGGAACTTCCAACTCTTTCGCAGATTGATGAGTTATTGCCTGAGGGTATCGATGAAGAAAGTGCCGAGCAAAAACCGACATTAGCTTCTATTACTGACAGCTTGGCTGAGTCTGTAAATACAGTTAGCTATTCTAGCGGTGAAGAAGAGCTAATGAAGATTCAATCGCAATTGGAAGAAATTTCCACTTCTACTGACTTCTTTGAACAAGAAAAGATTCGTCAGGCAGAAAAGCGTGATGCTGAAAAAGCTCAAAACATTAGAGAAGCTTTGGCAATGGGCGAACCAGTCGCAACCCGTGATGCAAATTGGTTAGTCAAATATGATGAGGCTTTAGCAGCAGGTACGACTTTAGTGCGTATGCGTGAAGAGGCTAAAAAACAGAGTTTGCAGAATTTAAATGCAAACCAACCACAATCAGAAGGCAACGAAGTGTCAGCTGAAAGTGGAGAGGCTTCAGAAAATGAAAACGAACAATTGCAGGAAGCAATTGAGGCATTTGAAAATGATACGGATGTTGATAGAGCTAGTTTTGACGAAGACTCAGAAGCTTTATCAGAAGAGGATGAACTTCCTTTTTTAGGTGAAGCGGATGAAGTTGACGGAGAAACAGAAAATAATATTTAGGACTGCAATCAAAGTTATCTTGTCACTAGCAATTGTCTATCATTTGCTAGTGATGATTTTGATGCCCAATCTAGCTAGCTTTCCAGGAAGGCGTTTTCAAGCCTGGATTGCTCCGTATGGCAATATTATCGGGCTTAATGCGAGTTGGAATTTTTTCTCTCCAGATCCAGCTCACACTATGTATTTAAAGTACTTAGTTTTTTTTGAGGATGAGCAGGGCAACGAAGTAAAAGAGCCTGAAGAGTACACAATTCCCCCACAAAAAGCAGAACCAGTTCGAGATATTAGAGAAAAGCGTTATCTCTATGCCATGCGCTTTATGATTTTAGACCCTAACAGATTAAAAAACATCATGGGGCCTTGGCTGTGTAAACAGCATTCAGGTGCGAGTTCTATTTCTATGGAGCATGTGATTGAAACTGTGCCACCATTAGAAGAAGCCATGACCTTTGAGAAGATGACCCTGAAAGAGCTATCTCGCGAAATTCAATATGTAAACTTATCAGTGAACTGCCGAGATTCACTCCAAAATGTAAATGAGGAGGAGTGATGAAAAACATCCTAAAGCTCTGGGATCAGTTTTGGTTTGCCCCACAAAACACTCTCAATTTAGCATTTCTCCGTATAGTGTTATGTGGCACTTTGTTTTATTTATATTTGGCTCGCAGTTGGAATTTAAATTTCTTTTCTTCTGAGGCTTGGGTGCAACCAGAACAAGCTTTGCAGTTGTTGCATGAAGGTTATCGTCCTGTTTTTAGCTGGTATTTTTTTTCTGACAGTTGGGCTATACCTATGCACGCCATGCTAGTGCTGATTTTATTTTTTGCAATGCTTGGGCTTGGTAACAGACTTTTGTTGCTTGCAGCTTGGGTAATTAATATTGCTTTTATGCAGCGAAACTATGCCGTCAATTTTGGGGCTGATGTTATTGGTTCTTTATTTTTATTATACTTATCATTTACTCCTGCCTTTGAACGCCTGAGTGTTGTCTCCCTTTTTAGAAAACGAAAATTTCGCGAGAGCACATCTTTAGTTGAGAGTGTTTTTTATCGTTTGATGATGGTGCAAATATCTATCATTTATGCGTACACCGGCTTTGAAAAGCTCAAAGGTGGGAGTTGGTGGGATGGGACCGCTTTATGGTCTGTTGTTGGAAATCCTCAAATGACAACCATGGATTTTAGTTGGTTACGACACTTTCCGTTAGTTATTGCCTTAATGACTTTTGTGACAGTGCTATTTGAGATCTATTGGCCTTTTGCAGTGTTTATTCGAAAGACCAAGTATTGGTTTTTGGGGTTGGGTGTTATGTTTCATACCGGGATTGCATTGATGATGGGCTTGGGGCCATTCAGTGTGATTATGATGTCCACGTATTTTCTTTTTATTGACCCCATCTTTTTGGAAAAAACTGTCTCAAAGTTATACGCTCTAAAAGAATCCATTCTATTTAACAAAGCTTCAAGTTAAACTTTAAAGGTGGGGGATGTGCTATGAATCGGAACCTTAAAAGTTCAGTGGCTCTATCTATATTGGCTTTAGCTCTCAGTGCCTGTGAAGGTTACTCCGAAGGAAATCTCGTCGGCGATGCCATGAACGATAAGTTGTGCCCTCCTGGCTGTATCGAAGCACAAACAGCTCCATCATCGGAAACACTTTTTATCAAGTTAGACAATCTTGCATCTTTAAGAGCTAATAGTGGCGGAAAATTAGAAGTTTCAGGATTGTGCAGAACTCTGTTTTCTAATTCAAGCATCACTTTTAAGGCAATAATGCCAGGAGCTGCCTCGATAAATCTAACAGCTATCGATGTGCTCTCAAAGTCATCAACAGTCTCTGGAACAGTTTCTTGTTATGATGGTCGTTTTCAAGCAATGCTTTCTCTGGGCAATGTTCCGGCAGGAAGCTACACTCTCACTGCAGAAATTACGTCTCTCAGTGATCAGTTGCAGCTAGTGCAAAACACTATCAACGGAGTGAGTAAATTACCACTTCAGGTTATCAATTAACGAGATTAGTTTTTGAGTCAAAAATACTACAGAGCTTGATAGTGTGGATTTTTTGTTTCGATACTTTCAAGAGGTATATTTCTAATAAAACTAGGCTTTTTATCTTGAGGCCAAGCTTGATTTTCTAGTCTTTTTAAAACACCACGCAGTTTGGACTCGGTCAGGATCCTTTCGTAGGTGGGTTCACTATAGAGAATATATAAAAACTGTAGAAGTCTTGCATCAACAGGTTCGCTATTGCGAATTCCTATCACCCAGCGTTTAAGATTGTTGTCACTGAGATCCCATAAAAATGGAATATAAAACTCAGTGGCATTAAACTCTGGAGCTAATGAAAAATCCATGTAGTTGTTAGATCGTAATGCTGATTCTTTAACTAAAAGATCAGCCCATTCTATGGGAATTATAAAAATATCTGGTTGCGGAGATTGTTTTAAGGACTCACGCAGTTCTGGTAGCGTTCTCTTTTGTAAGAAAACAACTCTATTGCCAAATCGATCATCAACAACTTCTAGAATTTTTGGATTTTCTAAGTCGAGAGAAGAATAAGCGATACGAATTGGTGTATCGAGTTTTATGATTTTTTTATTAATATAAGCTTGAGGGAGGCTTCCGTGTAAATAGCCTCCCCCAAAACAGACAGCAATAAAGAATATCCAAAAAAGAA
>JBKHVM010000033.1:0-28009 GCA_046570065.1 Bdellovibrionia bacterium | reverse complement strand
TGAGGCCGCCGAAGTCCTCTCGCCAAAGCTCCGAAGAGAGTGCATGCTTAGACTTTTGCAGCTTCGTAGTCTCGCTTTGCTGGCAGAGGGAGCTGCGGTGGGGTTCAGAGTGTGGTGTTTAGGCGTTCAGAGTGATTACTGATTTTTGTAATCGTCGCGTTGAGTTCCTATGTAGAGGCGGACTCCTCTTTTGTAGGCGGCTCGGCCTAAGAGATGAGCGGCTATAGGACTTGCGAAGAAAAAGAATACGATGATGAAAATAACTTTGATCCATGTGTCTTGATCGCTAAAACCAAAACCAGCACCGATCATCATAAGGACTATTCCCAAAGTCGAAGCTTTTGAAATTGCTGCCATTCTTGTGAAAAAATCTGGGAACTTAAGAGCTCCTGCAGTAGCAAGAATCATAAACAAAAGGCCACCAAAAATATACATAGCTGCAAAGGCTTCATTGAGTACTTCGTTCATTGATCACTCCCCTTTTCTAACCAATAAGCCAAGCCGATTGTGCTCGTAAAAGAAATCACCGCCAATAAAAGGGCAATGTCGAGTAAGAAATTTTGATTAAAAAGCAGAGAAGCTACAACCAGAATTCCGCAGGCAATGGATGTAGCTAAATCAAACAGAACAATTCTATCTGCAACAGCTGGTCCCCATACCCATCGGTACATGGCAGTCACAAGACAAAAACCAAGAATTACCAGAGTCATCGCTAATAATAAACTCATGGAAACATCTCCTTCACCCAGTTTTCAAAACCTGTTTTAATTTCTGTGATTGTTTGCTCTGGATCCGCAGTGTGTATCACATGCACAAACAGTTTTGACTTGTCTTCACTCACATCCAAACTCAAAGTCCCTGGAGTTAAGGTGATCATCGAGCTTAAAACTAAAATCTGGTGATCTTTTTTGACGTCCAAAGGAACTGCCACAATTGCGGGTGTGATTTCCTCATTCTTTACAAACAAAAGCTTTGCCACTTGAATATTGGCTTTGATGACTTCCCAAGTAAAAAGATAGATGTACTTTATAAAAACGAATGCTCTCATAAACCACCTACTTGTTTAGGATTTAATACTCTCTCCTGCATTTGTTGAGAGTTCATCACTCCCTCAGCCGCTCTCTGAGAAACTTGTAAGAACTGTTCTGGGAACAATCCCATAACTACTGTCCAAACACAGAATAAAATCATCGGAATCGCCATACTCCAGCGCTCTTTTTTGCTCAAAGTATTTTGAACTAAAGGCTCAGGAGCTTTTTTTAGAAAAGCTTCATTCCAAATTTTTGACATTGAATAAAAAGTTAGAATTCCAACAAATAGTGAAATCCCTGCGAGCCATAAATAATGAGCTTGCACGGCACTTTGAATCACCAATAGCTTTGCCCAAAAACCAGAGAATGGTGGGAGCCCTGCCAGTGAAAGTGCTGGAATGGCAAATCCTACAGCCAACCAAGGATGACGCTTGATCAACTCTCCCATTTTGGGCAAACCATCACCACCGTAATTTTTTGCAATCCAACCCATCACTAAAAATAAATTAGTTTTTACGACCATGTGATGGATGAGATAAAAAATAGCTCCGGCAATTCCCGCCACAGAAAAACTAGCCACACCCATCAAAATATAACCAATTTGGGAGATGATATGAAAGCTGAGAATCTGACGACCTGCCATTTGCACAGCAGCTCCCCATACACCTAAGAGCATGGTGAGGCCCGCAGATATAACTAGGAATAATTTGATTTCATCGCTAAGCGCAGGAAACCCTCCAACAAAAAAACGGATAATAACATAGATACCCACTTTAGTGAGCAATCCAGAGAATATCGCCAAGGCAGAAAGTTCTGTGCTGGGGTAAGAAGAAGGTAGCCATTGATAAAAAGGAAAGGCCCCAGCTTTCATTAAAAAAGCCACCAATAACATCACGCCAACAACTTGAATCATGCTGGTATTGCTAGTCTGCTGCCCCCATGCAATGAGATCCGCAAAATTTAATGTCCCCGCTGTTGAATACAACAAACCCAAACCGCTGAGGAAGAACGCAGAACCAAAAAGATTTAGCACTACATATTTTATCGAACCATGAAGTGCCGCTTTCCCCTCAGATAATGCCATCAAACCAAATGAACCTAACAATAAGACTTCAAACCACACATAGAGATTAAAAAGATCAGAGGTGCAAAAGCTTCCGATCACCCCCACCATCATAAAATGAAAGAGCGGATGAAAGCCCCACTTCTTCTGTAACTCTCCCGTAGCTCCAACGCTGTAAACATTGACACCAAAAGCAAGAAAAGCAGAAATAAAAATCATCAATACCGAAAAAAGATCTACATAAAATGTGATACCAAAGGGAGCTTGCCACTTCCCCATCTGCATGAGCCACATCTGATCTTTAGCAATGGCTAAATAAGCCATGTAAATACTCACAACCAACAAAGTCGCAGAGCCAAGCAAACTTAAAACCCGTTGAATCTTTTGATTGTTAATAAAAAAGATGGAAAGAATCCCCGTAATAAAACAGATCAATAAAGGAGTAACAGCCATTATTCCAACTCCTCTTTAAGTGCGTAGATATCCGTAGTACCTGCATATTTATTGGCATTACGAATTAGCACCACTAAAAATGCCTGCATGCCAAAACCAATTACAATCGCTGTTAAAATCAAAGCTTGAGGCAATGGATCCGCATTGATGGCAGACAGAGTTGTTTCTGAGGCGCCCATAATTGCAGACTTACCTTCAGTGAGACCACCGACTGTAAGAATAAACAGATTCACGGCATGACCTATAAGAGCGATGCCCATTGCAACTTTAAATAGAGTCCGTCTTAACATTAAGAAAAAACCCACGCCAAAAAGTGCACCGATCAATAAACTCATCAACAACGTCATGATGCACTCTCCTCCAATAAAGAAAATAACAAATGCATCGCAAACCCTAGCACCAACAAATACACTCCCAAATCAAAGAGCACGGGTGTTCCTATTTTACCAATGAGAGGGACTTCGCCCCAGATTCCCGCCATAAAATCAGTTTGCCCGAGGAACCAGCCAAAAAAGCCACTGCCCACTGCGCAGACAAGGCCCCAACCCATGTAAGTAGTTGGCTGCACGTAAGCTCTTTTACGAGCCTCAGTCACACCAAAAGCAAGCGCATAGAGAACAAAACCACAGCCAGCGATAAGGCCTCCAATAAAACCACCACCTGGCAAGTTATGTCCTCGCCAAAAAATAAAAAGAGATACGATGATAATTATTGGAAATAAAAATTTTGTTGCAGCTTTCAAAATGAGGGAGGGGTTCATTTTTTAACTCCCTTCTGAATCTTTAACAAAGCAATCACTCCAATTGCAGCAATACCCAACACAGAGATTTCTCCCATGGTATCAAATCCTCGATAGTCGACTAAAATAACATTAACGACATTCCGTCCATTGGCTTCGAGTAGACTGGTTTGCGCAAAGAAATCACGCAATCGACTTTCACCCTGCGTTTGAATCGCCATCCAAGTCACAGCAAACATTAAAACGCCCGCAAAAACACTCAAAACCACATCAAAAGCAAAGTGTGCAGGTGAAGATCTTTCTTTAAAGCGCGAGACATCTTTCAGTACAAAAACAAACAAAAAGACTGAAAGTGTTTCCACTGCAAATTGAGTCATCGCCAAATCAGGAGCACCAAAGAGAGCAAAGAAAATTGCTACAACATAACCAATCAAACCCAAACTAATTACTGAAGTGATGGGACTCTCAGATTTAATCATCCACCACATGGCAAAAAGTTTCACGGCAGCCAGGGCTACGATGAGTCCTTGGGAAGTTGCACCCTTCCAATGCCAGTGCATGACATTCTGCTGAGGCCAATGCCACAACATCAAGGCTGCTGCGGCAACAAATATAACGATGAGATATTGACGAAGAGACCCAGACTGCAACAGACGTGTTAGAGAGAGAGTCTTCTGAAAGTGCCACTTAAGACCGGATTCAAAATAACGAGCCCCTTCCAATCGTGAAAAAGGCAAATACCGAATAACTTTTTGTGCAAACAAATAAAATAGTACTGCCACTCCCACAGAGAGCAGAGAAAGAATCAACTCTAAGTTAATACCATGCCAAAGATCTTTGGTTTTACCAGAAACAAAAACCAACAAAAGACTAATTACAAAAAGAATCCACGGAGAAAGTGTGATCAAAAATCCTGGTTCTTCTACTTTCATCGCTTTTTGGCTCTGAGCAAAAGGCGCTAAACACACTCTGAGAATGGCGGCTCCCATAAAAGAAAATCCTACAAATAAGAGAATCAACATCCAAAAAGATTGATCCACACTCATCAAGATTTTTTCTTTAGCTAAAAATGCATAACTCGGGATAATCCCCATCCCCACAAAGGCCAAGGCTCTTCCGAGCCATTTGAGTTTGGGAGCTGAAGCACTGAGATTGCCTAGCTCAGATAACTTGCGTGTGTGTGCTTGATGATCAATGATGCCTGCAAATTGGAAGAGACCACACTTATAGAGGGCGTGAGCAATGAGAAAGGCAACCACGGCCACCATGGCACTTTCTTTTTGTGTTCCAATCAAAAAAGACATCAATCCCAAAGAAGCGACTGTGGTGTAGGCTAAAATTCCTTTGAGATCATCTTCACTAAAACTACGTATTGCTGCCCATACAAATGTCAGCAAACCAAAACCGACTAAGAGGTTTCCCCAAAGCGGTACTGCCAAAAACAGTGGACTCAAACGATAAAATAGAAAGATCCCCGCTTTGACCATGGTTGCTGAGTGCAGATAAGAACTCACCGGTGTGGGAGCTGTCATTGCACCCGGTAACCAGAATGAAAATGGAAACAAAGCCGATTTGGTAGCCCCAGCAATAAAAAACATCACCGCAATTAGTTGCGCCCAAGGATGAGCTTGGATCTTGTCCACCAACTGTAAGTTTTCTTGGAGGCTAAATGTGCCCGTGATATTTTGCAAAAGCAAAATTGCAAACAGCATACACAAGCCGCCGGCACCGGTAATCAGGGCTGCGTGCAAGGCTCCACGACGGGCCTTTGGATCTTCGGGATCAAAAGAAATTAAAAAGAAAGATAAAATTGAAGTTAATTCCCACGCAATAAAGAGCATGATCAAGTGGTCAAAAGTCACCACTCCCAACATGCTCAATGCAAAAAGAATAAACGTCGGAAAGAATTTTTTCCGAGCAGAGTTATCGTGTAGATAACCGAGAGCAAAAATTCCCACCAAAAGACCGATGCCTAGAATCAAGGCAACAAAGGTCATACTCCACTGATCTAGAAATAATTTATATGAAATCACGGGGCCGAGTATATAATAGAAGGACTTGTCCTCAAGTAAATTCTAAGATAACCCTACGACTGACAAATATACAGTGTGTCAGCGATGAGCTTCCGCAAGCGCTGAATTTCTGTTTTTGAGAACTCAAAAAGCTTACGATCACAATGCAATTCCCGCACTGTTTTTTGGATCGCTTGAACTTCGTCAGGATTGAGTCGCAACTGCCATAACAACTTAATTTGCAACCATTGAGAAACATAGCGACATTGATAACTTGAATTCGGTGGCAAATAGGCCTCAGGTCCGCGATCACCTTTGCGGCTATTTTCATAGCCTGTGATACTCAACAAATGAAAATCATTGCCTAAAAAATTAGCATAAAGACATCGCTGCGCCCCACTCCATTGATCCGCACCGGAGACATAAGCATTTTTGAGTGGCACAAAATGATCAATTTGGACTTGGTTCGAATTGTAATGAGTGAGCCCAGTAAATGGGTCTTCCCACTCACCAGCAACTACCCGACATCCATCATCAGAGTACTCTACGGGCTGTTGGAGTGAGTCTCTCTTTAAAACCAGAGCTCTTGTATTGCGACACGAGGGATTTTCCCAATCTCGTAACCACCCTCGAAAATGTTTAACACGCTGGTAGGGTTCTCGCGTTGGCCCCCAAGCTTGTGACAGCTGACTAAATTTAAGTAGAGAAAATATTTTCTTTCGAATCCACGCAAAGTCTTCATCATCAAGAGCAAGAACTTCAAATGGAGAAACGGAAGTAGGTTCAGTTAAATTTGTTGGTTCATCAATTTTAAAAGAGTGACTAAAGGTTTGTGCCTCAGCAGAGACTCTCGCACAAATAATAAGAATGATGGAAAGGAGCGTTTTCTTCATGAAACTGCCTTTCAAAGCTGAGCACTTCCTCGCTCTTGTTATATTAAATACTGTTTCCTCGGCTTTAGCCAAGTATATAATTGTTAGCTTTTTGCAAAGATGGTTGCTATGAAATGCTTATGTTACGCCAAGGCCGCTTTCGCCATCAACTCTTCAGCTCCACCGAGTTAAAACTCCTCGGCAATTCCATGTACAAAACGTGGCAGTCTTTGTTGCAAAAAATTCCCCTTCACGAGCTTCACCCAGCAGAAATTGCTGGGCTTTATCTTTTTGTCTTAAACAGCTGGCGACGACCTAAAGATTTTTTAGGAGGGCCTCACCATGAAAACAAATCCTACGCTGTAAAAGGTCAGCTGGCAGTAGATTCTGTTGTTCCCTTTTTACATCCCGAAACTACCCTGAATAAAGAAAAACTTGGTGCAAATTTTTTGGCCACCCTTACTGGTTCAAGTCTGCGCTCGATTCCTCACTCAGCTATCAAGTCCTTGAGCCTCTGGCATCAAGGTCACTATCCTTTATTGCTCTTAAATTATATTCCGTCCCCTCTAGAAGTCCTCACTCTACAGAGCCAAGGTCAACGTTTGGTGAGCCTGCTCTCCGAACCACAGCATTTTCAGGATTATGTAGAAACTGAAAGAGATATGTTAGGCTTTTTGGTGCATGACTTGATTCATGCAGATCATTTCTTTAACAATCCCGAAAATGCTACTCTGCAAATCAAGTTTTCAAAACTTATGCTCAAGTTTTACCAAGCCCCTTGGTTTAAAAACTTGCTAGAGAGTGACCCGGTTTTCTGTGATGAGTTTTTTTATATAGCTTCTGACATGAACTCGGTGCCCCTTCATTTGTTTCAAACCTTTAAGGCCATGTGGCTCAATCACTTTAAGCGCAGGTTTAATGTTTCGTTAACTCAAGCTCTTAAATATGAGGAAGAGCTTTTATGGCAAGAAGAGTTAAGGCACTCCTTAGAGGCATTTAATTGGTCACAAGTGAGTATTTCAGCATTTTTACGACTTAACTCCGAACGGTTTTCGAGGTCCGAAGACTATTTGCACTTAATCGATCAACTATGATAACATTGACCTATGTCAGAAAAAAAGGACTGCCAACCTAGTCATAAAACCTGTGCTACATGTGGAAATAAGCTCGACAATATTATTTGTTCGAGTGGCCCCGATGTTGTGGAAATCCTCGAGCGCAGTAAAGTCATGACTAAGTACAAACCTGGCCAGACTATTTTTTATGCCGGCAATGACCCTCTTGGTCTCTACACTGTCTCCCGTGGGTTAGTAAAACTCGAAACTGTTTCGGCAACAGGTGCTGCCCACACATTACGACTTGTTGGCAGTGGTGGAACCCTAGGCTACCGATCCCTTTTCTCTAATGAGCCTTACCATGCTTCGGCAGTTGCCATCGAAGATACTGAGATTTGCTTTATTCCACGCTCCGATATCATGACTATTTTTGCGGGACACCCAGAGATTGCCATGAAGCTCTTAAACCACCTTTCAAAAGATCTTCGCCAAGCAGAAATGAAGTGGATGGATCAAATGGATAAAGGAGCTGGCGAGAGAGTTGCTGAAGCTTTACTATTTTTGCAAGAGCACTTTCAGCACCAAGAATGGACTCGTCGAGAAATAGCACAGTGGGCAGGGACTACACCCGAAACTGTCATTAGAACTCTCGCGCAGTTTGAAAGAGAAGGTATTATCGACCAGACAGAAGGTCGCCTGATCCATATAAAAAATCGCGATAAACTCAAAGAGCGTAGCCAAGCTGGCTAATGCACCCAATAGAAAGAAAGCAAAGAGTAGAGACTCGCAAAAATCAAAATAATTCCTGCAATCTTCTTTTCTCGCCCACCTGCTTTATCAATGGTCTTTTTTATCATAAATGGCATTGCGAGGAGCGCTGGTAATCCTCCTAACCAAAAGAGCACCATTATTAGAGCGCCCGTGATGGCATTTTGTGTAGCCACCGCTGCAAAAACGTAGGAGTACAGCCAGCCACAGGGCAAAAGTGCAGTGAGCAGGCCAATGACAAATGGTGGCTTGTTGAGACTAAACGCCTGCAATCGAAAAATTAATTTTCGAAAAAAACGAAAGAATCCAAAATTCCAAAATGGCGCCTGATCAAACCGAATGGAGAGTTGTCTCAAGCCCATGACAAACAAAAAGAATGAAAACAGAATCAAAGTTCCCCAGCGCAAACTTGCAAACTGAGATGTGATAAAAACATTTCCTAATGCACCTGCAAGACCACCAAGTGTTGCATAAGAAAACAACCGCCCCAAATGATAGAGGGACAAACGATTTTTACTGGCAATAAAAGTAGCTACCGGTCCACACATTGCAGCACAGTGCCAGCTCCCTAAGAAGCTGGCTAAAAGGATGCTACCAGAAAGTGTCACCTGCTGAAGATTCTCCATTACTGAGCGTGAGGCCCAAGAATAATGAACTCTCTTTTGACAGAGAAGTTTTGCGCATTATCAGGATCTGCAATAATCACATGCGATTTGACCTGATTTGAATTTGCAAATAACTCTTTTGGTGCTCTGACAAAGAAATGCCACTCGTGAAAAACGCCTGGGGTCAATGTCAGTGGATTTTGAGGAATGATTAATTCTAACCCTTGATCCTTCAACTCCTGAGGCAAATCCACAGAGTACTTCTGATCAACTTTCGCCTGGTTGGTGATGTGAAGTTTGAAATGGTTGAGAATTTTTTCAGTACCATCTGCCAATTTAGTGGTGCTGTACGGAACTCCCTTAGCTCTCATCAAAGCCACATGGGATGGTTCGCGGCCCACAAGATTGTAAGTGAGACCCACAGCACAAGCCACAATAGCTAATAAGTAGAGCAAAGATCTTGGTTTTTTAAGATCAATTTTACTTCCATCCAAAGTGGCATAACGAATAAGACCTTTTGGCTTTTTGACTTTTTCCATGATCTCATCACAGGCATCAATACAAGCCGTACAAGCAATACATTCAATCTGCAATCCATTGCGAATATCAATTCCAGTGGGACATGCAGCAACACATTTTCCGCAAGATACGCAATCACCTTGTTTTTGGTCTTTAGCATCTACTGTTCCACGACGTGGCTCTCCACGCTTTTGATCGTAGGCCACAGTCATTGTTTTGTTATCGTATAGTAATCCTTGAATACGACCGTAAGGACACATAATGACGCAAAATTGCTCGCGGAACCATACAAAATCAAATATAAAAATCGCAGTAAAAAAACTTACGATAATAAATAAAGTCCAATTGTTTGCCGGCGAACCCTGAATAATATCGAGTAAGTTCTCAGCTCCTACAAAATAAGCAACAAATGAATGGGCAATTATTGATGACACTGCGATAAATAAAAACCATTTACTAACAAGTTTAACTAACTTATTAGTCGACATGGGTGCACTTCGTAATGCTTTTCTCTGAAGGTAGTTGCCTTCAATAAGTTGCTCGATACGTCTGTACACTCCATCTATAAACACCGTCTGTGGGCAAGCCCAACCACACCAAACACGGCCCCACACCGAAGTCACAAATGCCAAGGTCAAAGCGCCACCCGCTATAAGAAAGAACATCAATGGTGCATCATGGGCTCGAAAAAGCACACCAAAAATATTGAATTCCCGATTGGGTATATCTAACAAAATTGTTTGATGTCCGCCCACTTTGGTCCACGGAAGAACTAAAAAAATTAAAATTAAAATGGCTTGGGTCCAGTTTCGATGTTTTCGAAAAAAGCCTTTTACTTCAGCGGGAATAATATAAAGTCGATCACCATGAGCATCAACACTTGTGAGTTTACCAACATCTAAGTCAGACATATAGATTAGATCCTATTCCATTCAGGTTTAGTTTTGTCCTTTTATCCTAAAACCTATTGAGCTTTTTAACTATGTTCATGATCACAATAATAAAAAAAAGCTGCCAGTGCAATCTGGCAGCTTCAATACTAGCTCGCATTCTTGCGATCTTTTATTTAGTAAGTCTCAACTAACTCCCCCTGTGGCTCTTTAGCTCCAGCAGGAGTGGTACCTTTTTTAGAGAGAATATAAGCTGTCACAGCATACAACTCATCTTTCTTCATCACAGGACCCCACGGTGGCATCCCATTTGCGGCCACCCCCTCACGGATCACTTGCAAGATTTCTAAACGTGAACCCTTGCCGTGTATCCAGTGTTTGTCTACTAGATTTGGTCCGATAAGACCTTGCATTTCGTTGCCATGACAAGCAGCACACTTCTGTGCATATTGAGTGGCACCTACTTCCAAAAGGCCACCAGCTTCAAAAGCAGCCTTTAAAGACTCTTCCGTCTCTAAGACTTGTGGTTGTGCAGCTTTGTTTTTTTCTAGTTCTGACATCGCTACTACCAACTCATCCTTAAGAGTTGGCCCACCAGCCAACTCATAATGAACAAAGTAAATAAATGAAAAAATAATTGTGATGTAGAATGTCCATAACCACCAAGTTGGTAGCGGATTATCGTGCTCGACGATATCGTCATAGACATGATGTTTTTGTTCGTCGCTCATATTACTCTCCATCCTGTAAAGGAAGTTGCTCTACATAGTTATAAATTTTCTTGCTGTTCTTGCGGTAGGCCCAAAGGCATATTCCTGCAAAACAAGTGAAGAATATGACTAAGCCTAAAACCGTAATATCAATATCTGTAAAATAAAGAAGCCCTTTTTGTTTCATATTACTTAGCTCCTTTTTGTCCCAAAGCCTGCATGTAGGCAATCAATGCTACAACCTGTTTATTTTCTAAACCTGCAGGAGCACCATTTTTAACTAAGTCCTCAGCAATGACCTGTGCTTCTTTTTGCGCAACAATATCCGCATTCGCTACAGTATCATCGTCGTAAGGTGTACCCAACATCTTGAGGACAGAAAGTTTTTTACGCAACGATAAGAAATCTGTCTTCTTTTCTGCCAACCATGGATAAGCAGGCATAATCGATTTTGGCGTAACAGCTCGCGGATCGATCATGTGGTTTAAGTGCCACAAGTTTGGATATTTTTTACCAACGCGTGATAAGTCTGGCCCCGTACGCTTTGATCCCCACTGGAATGGACGATCCCACATCGACTCTTCAATTGTAGAAGGTTGACCATAACGTAATACCTCAGCTGGCATTGGACGAATCTGTTGTGAGTGACAAACGTAACAACCTTCTTTGATGTAGATGTCACGGCCCGCTAACTCAAGCGGAGTGTAAGGAGTCGTGATCTGATCTGGGTTGATATACTTATGCAAACTCAATGTTGGATAAATTTCAATGATAGATCCCACTGCGATCGCTACAAACACAAGTACAGAGAAGATAGTTCCCATACCCTCGAGCTTGCGATGTGTATCCACTGTGACTTCATTCCAACCAGTTCTTTTTACTTCAACTGACTTTTCAGACTGCTCTTTTGGAGCCAATTTGATGGTCATGTAAATGTTGTAAGCAAACATCGAAAAACCAATAATGAACAACAATCCACCCAATGCACGGACCCAGTAAAGAGGGACAATCGCCATAACTGTTTCAACAAAGTCTGGGTATACAAGCTGCCCATCTTTGTCGATAGCTCTCCACATCAAACCTTGCGTGATACCTGCCGTCACCATGGAGACGTAGTAAAGTAAAATACCTACTAATGAAATCCAGAAATTATTGGCTGCAATTTTCTCAGAATACAATTTTGTATTCCAAAGTTTTGGCACCATCCAATAGATCATACCAAAAGTAAGCATACCGTTCCATCCAAGAGCTCCAGAGTGAACGTGGCCGATGATCCAATCTGTGTAGTGACCTAGTGCGCTGACAGACTTGATACTGAGAAGAGGTCCCTCAAAAGTCGACATACCATAAAAAGTAAGAGCCGCTACATAGAACTTAATGATTGGGTTTTTGATCAACTCATTAAAGGCACCTTTAAGAGTTAACAAACCGTTGATCATACCACCCCAAGATGGAGCCCATAACATCAACGAGAAAATCATTCCCAAAGTCTGTGCCCAATCAGGCAACGAAGTGTAAAGCAAGTGGTGAGGACCTGCCCAAATATAAATGAACACCAAAGCCCAAAAGTGAATAATCGATAAACGATAAGAATAAACTGGGCGGTTGGCAGCTTTAGGAACGAAGTAGTACATCAATCCTAAGAAGGGAGTGGTCAAGAAGAAGGCCACAGCATTGTGTCCGTACCACCACTGAACCAAAGCATCTTGAATACCAGCCCACACAGGGTAAGACTGCAACATGCCCACTGGAATCTCAAGTGAGTTTACAATATGCAACACTGCCACTGTGATCACAGTCGCGATATAAAACCAAATCGCCACATACATGTGTTTTTCGCGGCGTTTTGCTATGGCACCAAAAAGATTCACAGCAAAAATGACCCAAACTACAGTGATCGCGATATCAATTGGCCACTCTAGCTCAGCATATTCTTTTGACTGAGAGTAACCCAACGGAAGCGTGATCGCTGCTGCTAGAATAATTAACTGCCAACCCCAAAAATGCATTTTGGAGAGCAAATCAGAAAACATGCGTGTTTTTAAAAGTCTTTGTGTTGAGTAATAAATACCAGCAAAAATCGCGTTACCTGCAAACGCAAAGATCGCAGCATTTGTGTGCAATGGTCTTAAACGTCCAAACGTGATCCATTCAAGGTTCATGTTAAAGGGCCAATATGCTAACTGGAGTGCGGCAATCAAGCCAAACAAAAAGGCTGCGCCCCCCCACACTATCGTTGCTATTGTAAATTTCTTTACAATATCATCATCGTAATAAATCTTCTCGATGAGATTCTCGTTGTTGTTCACGACTATTTCCTTTCCTTTTCATCGTTTAAAATTCTATGAGCTGGTGTTTCGAGGTCGTCGAATTGCCCTTTGTTTGTGGCCCACATAAAAGCCATGACAAAGCCAAATCCGAGCAACAGGGCCATGGGTATCATCAATACTAAAATATTCATTTAAATCCCCACAAAGATGATGCGATGATCGCTAAACTACTGAGTGGCATTAAGACTGCTGCCAACATGGGA
Organism: Bdellovibrionia bacterium; assembly: GCA_046570065.1. Taxonomy (GTDB): domain Bacteria; phylum Bdellovibrionota; class Bdellovibrionia; order Bdellovibrionales; family Bdellovibrionaceae; genus JBKHVM01. The sequence continues at coordinate 14,759 of JBKHVM010000033.1, read as the reverse complement.
TCAATAAAACCCATCAATGCCAGAGTGCCCCCAATTAGGTTATAGACCAAAGATATAATCAAATTTCTTTTTAATACTTTCTCTGTTGTTTGCGACAAAGTCAAAAGATCAAGAAGCGGCAAGAGCCCCCCACGTGTGAAGTGAACATCTGCTGAAGAAAGACTCAATTCCACACTGCCTTTAACTGCGATACCAACTCCTGCAGTCTTAAGAGCTAAAGAATCATTAGCTCCATCACCAATCATACAAGTATCTAATTTGCTCTTAACAAACTCTTTTTTATCCTCAGGATAAAGCTCTGCATGAACATTTTCTTTGGCAATACCACAAGCAGCTGCCACATCGAGAGCCCGAGTCCGACGATCTCCCGTCAATAAATGACTCTGAATACCCAATTGTTGCAACTTAGTAATGACCGCTTGAGATTCTTGTCGAAGTTGATCTGTAAAGTACAAACGGCAAGCTAGCTGGCCCTCTTCATAAACGCCTATTGCCAGCTCCGAATCATGCACACTGTCTGAAAGAGTTTTGATTTCGTAGTTCTTATCAAAAACCTTCCCTTTAATTCCAAGCCCCAATATTTCATTACGCTCTTGAACGTCTGGCAAGCTTGTGACATCTTGCCACGCACTTCGTAGTGCAAAAGCAATGGGATGATAGGAACGAGATTCTAAGCCCAAAATGGCCAATCGCAATTCTGAATTGATAGCTTCAGGTTCTGAGTGAGAGAGTTCCAATTGCCCTTTTGTTAAAGTTCCTGTTTTATCAAAAAATAAATTCCGCACTTTGCGAATACGCTCCAACACGGTCCCATCTCGAATGAGTACCCCTAGGGATTGAGCCTTTTTAAGAGCTAAGCCAAAAGTTAAAGGAGAACCAAAAGCCAAAGCACATGGGCAAGCCAAGACAATAAGAGCCAATGAACGATTAAAAGCTTCATGAAAATCAATTTGTGAGTAAACAGCCAAAAAGATCGCAGCTACTGAAAAGACAAAAACAATTAAATACTGTGCCAGTCGATCTGTGAGAGCCAAAAAAGAGGTTTTCTGTAAGGCCGACTGATCTAACTCTCGCAAAAGACTGCCCACTTTACTGTCACTCTGAGTGCTCAAGACTTTTACTAAAACATCCTCACTTAATAATTTGGTACCACCAAAAAGCTTCATGCCTTTAACAAAGTGGTGCGGAAAAGACTCTCCATTAAACAAAGATGTATCCACAATAGCTCGCTCTGTTAACAGCTCACAATCTGTCGGCAATGTCTGCCCTGTCACAACCTTGACTGTTGAGAGCATCGCTATTTGCGCAGCAGGTTCTGAATGATAGGAACCGTCTTCGCTCAAAACCAAATAGCGTTCATTCTTAAAGAACTCTTTCATCTGGCTTGGACTTAAATAGTTTTGTTGCGTGCGCTTTAGAAGATAACGTGCGCTGAGGATCAAGAACATAAAAGAGGCCGTGGAGTCGTAGTAAATGTCACCGTCTCCACGAACCAAGTTGTATGTGGACAACATCACGCTTGAGAGCATGGCTACGGTGATTGGCAAGTCCACGTTGATGACTTTATACTTTAAAGAGTTCCAGGCACCTGAATAAAAAGGAGTGGCTGAGTAGAATAATATCGGCAAATATAAAATAAAAGACATCCAGTTAAAAAGTGTTGCCATCTCGCCAGCAAGACCTGAGTAAACCGGAATTACAAAGAGCATGATATTTCCAGCACAAGCTCCTGCCACTGCGATTCGTTTTAAAAATTGGCGATTTTCTTGAGTGTACTTTTCTTGAAAATCATCTTTTGCAGCTAAGGGGGCAGGTTCATAACCTAATTCTTTTATAATGAGCGCTGTTTGTGCCAAAGAAGCTTGGGGCTTGAGTCTGACACTCACTGTGGAGTAACCAAAGTTGACTCTTGCACTTTCAACACCGTCATAAAACTCTGGGAGTTTTTCTAGGAGGTGCACACAGCTAGAACAATGCAACCCCTCTGCATAAAAAACGTAATTAAACTCAGATTGGTTATGATAATAGAGCTCCCGAAAGCTCGACTCATCTAAGTACGAAAAAGGATTTTGTTCCTTTTGACTGAGATTGGAAACTTTAAATTCTTTGTACAACTTTTCACAGGCATCACAACAAAAAGCGGCTGCCCCAGAAGAGGTGCCGCAGTGGAGACATTTTTGTTGTTGTAGATCTGTATTTTCCATAATGTTTCGTAAAGCTAATATCGCCAGAAAGCTCTCCGATGAACATGATGGCAATCATAGTTGTTAAATTCTAGACAAATTATTTGCGGATAATGGTCTTAAAAAAGTCATTCCCCTTATCGTCGACAATGATAAATGCCGGAAAATCCTTCACTTCTATCTTCCAAACCGCTTCCATACCTAGTTCTTGGTATTCTAAGACTTCAACTTTAGTGATACATTCTTTGCCTAATCTTGCAGCAGGTCCTCCTATGGACCCTAAGTAAAATCCACCGTAGGCCTTACAAGCTTCTGTGACCTGAGCACTACGATTGCCCTTACCGAGCATAATCATAGAACCCCCTACTTTTTGGAACTCGCCAACATAGGGATCCATTCGTTCAGAAGTTGTCGGACCAAAAGAGCCTGATGCAAAACCTTGTGGCGTCTTGGCAGGGCCCGCATAATAGACAGCGTATTGCTTAAAGTAATCTGGCACATCCCCATCTTTTTGTAGACGCTCAAATAATTTTGCATGAGCTACATCGCGAGCTACAATCATAGGACCATTTAACATCACTCGTGTTGCCACTCCCAACTTTGAGAGTGTTGCCAAAGTTTCAGACATAGGTTTGTTCAAGTCTATGTTGACCACTTGTTGGCTCGCATCTTGTTTGTCTGTTGGTAAAAACTGTGCAGGATTTTCTTCAAGAACCTCCAAGAAAATTCCTTCTTTGGTGATTTTTCCTTTAATGTTTCGGTCTGCTGAACAGCTCACACCAATACCAACAGGGCAACTCGCTCCATGTCGTGGCATGCGAATGACACGAACATCGTGGACAAAATACTTTCCACCAAATTGGGCCCCAATACCTGTTTCTCGTGCCCATTTTTCTACTTGTGCTTCCATTTCAAGATCACGGAAGGCACGACCTTGAGCATTACCTGTTGTAGGTAAATTATCGAGATAACCTGCTGAGGCCAACTTGACTGTTTTCATGGTGTCTTCGGCAGAAGTACCACCCACAACTAATGCTAAATGATAAGGGGGACAAGCTGCCGTCCCAAGCGAAACAATAGAATCTCTTACAAACTTTTCCATGGAATCGGGATTAAGAAGAGCTTTGGTTTTTTGATAGAGGTATGACTTATTCGCACTGCCTCCACCTTTTGCCAAAAAGAGAAAGTGATATTCATTGCCACTTTCTGCATAAATATCAATTTGTGCCGGCAAATTGCTCCCGGTGTTTTTTTCTTCGTACATAGACAGTGGAGCCATTTGCGAAAAACGTAAATTCTTTTTTTGATAGGTATTATAAATCCCACGCGACAAAGCTTCTTTATCGTCAACACCAGTTAAGACTCTCTCACCTTTTTTGGCCATGACAATGGCAGTCCCCGTGTCCTGACAAGAAGGGAATACTCTTTCTGCAGAGATGACTGCATTGCGCAGAAGATCCAGAGCCACAAATTTGTCGTTTTTCGAAGCCTCGGGATCTAATAAAATTTTATGTAGTTTTTTTAAATGGTCGGTACGGAGGAGATGAGAAACATCATCCAAAGCTGCTTGCGCCAACAACTCAAGAGCTTCTGGTTTAACTTTTAAAAATTCTTGGCCATCAACAGTCAGGGTCTCTACCCCCTCTTTGCTAATAAGTTTGTATTCAGTAGAATCTTTTTGTTTTTCAATAAGGGGCTGATAGATAAAGCTCATAGTTTTCTCCTAAACTCACCTGACTTATTTACATTGCCATTTTTAGACATTGTCATTCATGATCGGAATCACAAGCAAAGCCATGTTCATGATCACTGGGCCTAACAACAATCCAGGAATTCCCAGCATAATAATCGCCCCGATGACAGATGTAAATGCCAAGATAGCAGGAGCTTTTACGACACTACCCACCATAAAGGGTTTAAGAATGTTATCAATCAAGCCTGCAACCACGGCAAAGATGATCAAACCAATTCCACTTCCAAAGGCTCCCTCGACAAAAGCGAGCCCCGCTAATAAAAAGCCAAGGGGCGCAGCTCCCAAAACAGGAATAAACGAAATAAAAAATGTAATGATAGTTATTAACCAAAAATCACCCTGATCAAAGATAAGACTCCCAAGGCCAATGATGCTCGCCTGCACGAGACCGATGATAATGGTGGAAAATAGAGTCGTACTGCAACTGATCTTAAGGGCTTTGACTACTTTTTCAAAAGTCTCGGCAAGCATCCATTGGCGCTCATGAACTAACTTTTTTAAATAATCGGCGTTCAGCAATAGATAAAGCCATGCAAAAACAAATACGGTGCTACCAATAAAAAGACTTGGCAAATGCTGAAAAAAACCAGAAGCCGTGGCTAAGATCCATGTGCTCCCTAAACCAATTCCTTTTTCAAAAAGCTCTGTTGCTGGCGTGAGCAAGTCGACAGATAACACATCTGATAGCAACGATATTTTTTCTAATATCCAAGCCAACAAGAGATTTGCCCTCTCGTGGACTCCCGAAGTCGAAATCTCTCCCATTTTTTTGATCACCATAAAGGCACGATAAGTGGCTACAGATAAGGGAATCCAAAAGAGGAGCAGAGCCATTGCAATAAATAAATAAACTGCTTTTGCATAAGAGATTTTTGCTTTTTTTGCGAGACTCAAAACTGTGTTGCGTGTGCCTAGCGCAAATATACTGGCAATCAATAGGGGCATAAAAAAAGGCCAGTTAATAAATAGCAACAATAAACCTAGAATTGTGATAATCGCAATTTCAACAATTTTAATCTTCGGCATCAGTACATACCTTAGTGAGGGTTTAAAGCTATTTTTTCATGAGTATGCATAAAGAACAAAGACTGTTACAAAAACGAGACTTGACCAACGAAAGAACGGAGCCAAAAATATGAATACATAAGGAGTACCTCATGAAAAAATCATTACTTTCTCTCACGCTGTTACTCAGCCTCAGCACCGCTCATGCAGATCCCACTTTTACAAATATCACATCGGATGACTTTGAAGACATCTCAATGGATATGTCAGCTAACTTCACTCACAACTCAATGCTAGGTGCCTCAAAAATGGGAACTGTTTTTGGAGTACAGGCCGGTCTAGCACTAGCTTCGACTTCTACAAAACGAACTAATGACATCGTAAAAAGAAATGCTGATGCAGATATGCCTAATCTTTACAATGCTGGTTTGATGGCAGCTGTTGGAATTCCATTTGGTATTGCTTTTGAAGCCATTCTCTTTCCTGAAACAGAACTTGGTGGAGCAAAACTAAGCTCTACTTCATTAGGACTTAAGTATAACCTCAACGAGGTAATTCCTATTTTACCTGTTAACCTTGCTTTGCGCGGAATCTACTCCACTTCTAAGATGAGCTTTGAACAGACCGTTTCTTCCGTGACAAATAAGATTGAAAACAGCAACACAGTATCTGGGTTGCAGTTGCTCTTCTCTCCAATGTTGCCTGTTGTAGAGCCCTACGTTGGTATTGGTCTATTAAGCGGTAACAACAAGCTCAGTGTTAGTGGCACGGGAACAATTTTCGATTCAAGTTTTTCAACTTCACAATCGGAATCAAAAAATGTTTCAACAACACAAATCCTAGCTGGCGTGGACGTTAGCCTACTCCTACTTAAAATTGGTGTGGAATACTCGAATGCTTTTGGTACGGACCGCTACGGCTTGAAACTTTCTTTAGGATTCTAAATCTTCCGTCTCAAAACTAAAAAAAGCTACAGGGGAAAGTCGCACCACTGCAGCTTTTTTTTACGCCCAGCATTCCCAAGTAATCTTTATTTGGTGCCAAATTGCCCCCAAAAATCTTGGCCTTGGCCTTGCAGTAGGACCTTAGCAACCACTAAAGGGGGAAAAATGAAACTACTTACTTCTTTGAGCCTAGTCCTTGCTTTTATGAGCGCCATGCCTGTCAATGCATCAGCCTCTTATCTCGAGCCTTATCGTTACTCTGATGTGCGCGGCTCTAGTATTCATACTGTCAGAGCTAATAAATTTGAGCCTAGTCATTTTAGCCTCAATGTTTTTGGCGTTTACAGCCGAGTTCTCATTCGCTGTACCAAAGGAGAAGTTCGTTTTGTAAATCAACCTGCAATTGTGTCTGGAGATCAGCAATTGATTCCATTAAGAACACATGTACGTAATCTCAGAGAAGGTGACATGGTTGAAATCGAATTGGGTGGCTACCGCTATGACCACCGTGGTCGCTGGTACGAACATCAAGTCGAAGTAAACACTTTAGAACTTGATATCGAAAGTCCAAATCTTATTGGCAGCCGTGGCATGCTAGAAATCCAGTTCATCCGCTAATAATCAGTTCTTAGCCCTGAGCTACTCAGATCAGGGCTAAACTCTCAAATCTGAATCTTACCAATTACTCTTCATACGATCTATAAGTTCACGAACTTCTAAATTAGGCTCCCGACGTTGGCGTGTGATTGCATAAAAACGTCGCTCTACACTTTCGAGTCTTTTGATAACCACCACTTCTTTATTTTTGATTTCGCTAGCTATTCCTGTTTCAGGCATTGCTACAATTTTACCCGAGCGCACAGCTAAAGTTCTCAACAAGGCCGTATCATCAATTTCTCCTAAAATTTGTTGAGGTGGAAATCTCTCAAGAAAGGCTTCTAACTCTGGCTTAGACTCAAAATTTTTACCAGGAATAAAGATTGAGTTTTGCGCAAATATCTCACGTATCTTTTGCCCTCTTTTGTTTGTACTCGCAGTTTTTTGCACAAAAACCAAATGTGTTTTTGCTAACACATGAGAATGAAAGCTACCTTTATTCTCGGGATTTACATTATGAGAAGATAACACCACATCCAAACTATGATCCTGTAAACGAGCTAATAAATTCTTTTGATCTCCAGCAGTGATTTCTAAAACTACATCGGGTCGATCTAGTAACGGCTGAATAAACTCAAACTGAAAATGTCGAGACATCCCAGATACTGCACCAATTTTTATAACCTTTTTTTGAGTGTCACTTATTTGGCGAGCCCACTGCAACAGTTCTTGGCTCATATTAAATATAGATTCTGCATATTCTAAAACCTTTTGACCTTCCTCAGTTAAAAGAGGGCGTTTGGAATTGCTGCGATCAACTAGACTCTTATTTAAAAAATCTTCAAGCTGCTGAATTTGAGAAGTGATTGCCGACTGGGCCACATTTAATGTCAACGCCGTCTTTGTAAAGCTCAGGGTGCGACAAAAAATCCAAAATATATAAAGATGATGATGATTGAGTCTTTCCATAATAATCTTTTATCTGTTTTATAGATGATTATCTACTAATTTATCTATTTTATTTTATATTTAAGTTAGGGCAATTTTATTGCAGGAGGTAAACATGACGACACCGAGAATCACTATTGCCCATGGAGATGGTATTGGTCCCGAAATTATGAGTGCAACATTAAATATACTGGAGGCGGCCGGAGCTCAATTGGCATTTGACACTATTGAAATTGGTGAAAAAATTTACTAAAAAGGCAATAAAGCAGGCATCGAAGACACTGCATGGGAAACACTACTAAAAAACAAAGTTTTTCTTAAAGCTCCAATCACAACACCTCAGGGGGGAGGTTTTAAGAGCCTAAATGTTACAGTGAGAAAGACCTTAGGGCTATTTGCTAACGTCAGACCTTGCCGAGCCTACTCTCCTTTTATTAAGACCAAACACCCTCTTTTAGATCTCACGATCATTCGCGAAAACGAAGAAGATCTCTACGCTGGTATCGAGCACCGTCAAACTGATGAAGTGTACCAGTGTTTAAAACTTATCTCTCGACCTGGTTGCGAAAAAATCGTTCGCTATGCCTTTGAGTATGCCCAAAGAAATCAAAGAAAAAAAGTAACTTGTTTTACTAAAGACAACATCATGAAAATGACTGATGGTCTCTTTCATAAAGTCTTTGATGAGATTGGCGCAGAGTATCCCGAGATTGAGAAGGAACATTGGATTGTGGATATCGGGGCCGCCAAACTCGCAGACACGCCTGAAGTTTTTGATGTTCTTGTGATGCCTAATCTTTATGGTGACATTCTCAGTGACGTGGCAGCACAAATTGCTGGTTCAGTGGGTTTAGCCGGCTCTGCAAATATTGGTGAAAATTGCTCCATGTTTGAAGCCATTCACGGATCTGCTCCGCGAAGAGCGGGACAAGATTTAGCAAATCCTAGTGGTCTCATCTTGGCTTCAGTACAAATGTTAAACCATTTGGGCCAAGGCAAAACGGCTTCAAAAATTCACAATGCTTGGCTCAAAACTTTAGAAGACGGTATCCATACCTATGATATATACTCAGAAGCTAACAGTAAAACCAAAGTGGGCACAAAAGCTTTCACTCAGTCTGTGTGTGATCGACTTGGAGAAGAACCTCGCTCACTGCAAAAAGCAGATTACAAAGACTGCCCCCCCCTGCAAATAAAATATAAAACTACAAAAACACCTTCACCTGCCAAAAAAGATCTCATCGGCATAGATATATTCTTGCAAGAGAAAGATCGCAACCCCGAGGTTCTTGCACAAAAACTCAGAGATGCTACTAACGCTCTCCCCTTGGACCTACAAATGATCACTAATCGTGGAGTTAAAGTTTGGCCACAGGGTCTCGAAGAAACCTTTTGCACAGATCACTGGCGATGCCGTTTTGTTGCCAAAAACGGTATCCATAGCAATATGGGAGTCAACTGGATGCTCCTTAAAGCTCTTACGGAAAGTAATATCGATATCATTAAAACTGAGAACCTCTACATGTTTGATGGCGAGAGAGGTTTTTCCTTAGGGCAAGGTCAATAATTCCGATTTATTTAAAAAGTCAGATTCTCAATGAGAATCTGACTTTTCTTTTAGTTTTCATTTCAAGATCATTCACCTTTCAATAAGCTCTTGTTTACTGAAATTTATATAAAAATATTAAATTATTTAATCTACTAGTGCTGTGTGGAGGACTTTATGCAAATTGAAACTAACACAGCAACACTCTCTGAACTTCTCAAATCATCAACGCAATCTATTCATGGGCAAGTTGAAGGCCAAAATTTTATTCGGCGTCTTTTTAGTGGCAATTTTACTACCGCAGAATATTGGTTGTATTTATGGTCTCTCCATCAAGTTTACACAAGACTAGAAGAATCTATGAGTACTCAGCGCTTTCATCCAGCAGTTAGCAAGATTTTCTTTTGTTCACTTCAGCGCAAGGGAGCACTCGAATCCGATCTTAGCTTTTGGCAAGAGGGCCAGATGGCAGTTCCAAAAGACCTCAAACTAGCAGTAGAGCAGTATCGCGAACGTCTAAAAGTTATCACAGAACAAGATCCATCTCTTTTAGTGAGCCACGCTTACGTTCGCTATCTTGGCGATCTTTCTGGTGGGCAAATGATTTCAAAGCGATTAAAACAAAGGTGGAATCACAACATTGGTTTTGCCTTCTATGATTTTAACCAAGTCGATAACATCACTGAGCTGAAGCAAGAATATAGAAAAAGGCTCAACCACATAGGAGAAATGTTTCCTGAAAAAATAGAAACTATCTGCTCTGAAGCTAATACTGCTTTTGAGTTAAATGGAAAGATATTTTCAGCATTGGACTCTTGTCCGTCTTTATCTAACTCATAGATCAGTAGGTAAAATGTAATGAATGTTTTAAAACTGAAAGTTAAAAACCTCTATGCAAAATATGGCTGGAAGGTTTTTGTCGGAATTTTTTTATACTATTTGGTACGCGATGTAACTTTATACTTTATATTGCCATTTTATGTTTTTAATAAATTTAATTAATATTAATTTATTAAGATCTGGGAAGCCGAAAAGATTTGATATATTTTTTATCGATAAAGTCTTTTAATATTCTCGGCAAACGACCCTCAAAAAATATTGGCCCCCACACCAGCGCGGCTTTCCTCTCACTCGTAACAAGGATATTGAGGTAGTACTTGTCGGCTTTAAACTTTTGCAAAGGTTGACTCCTCAGCCATCGAAGAATATTTTTTCCTAAGAGTTGTCCTTGGCGAACAGCTACAACACCTGATCTGGGCAAATCAGGATAAGAATTTAGTTCTGCTCCTTCTCCTACCACAAAAACATCATCTTTGAGTCTCAGGCAATCATCCGCTTTACCTTGCATCAAAAGTACCCGCTTGTTGGGAGTCGCTACAAATACTTTATTGAATTGAAGAAACTTACCAAGCTTTAAAGTAACTCTACCTTTTTCAATGGAAGTAATGTGTTCATTTAAATGTAATACAACACCAAGTTGACTTACCTTGTTTTGAATTTTCTTTGAAACAGATTCAAAATATCCTTCACACAATCTTTGACCTATTGAAACTAAATGCACTTGACTGCCGGTCGCATGATTTTTGTTTAATTTAACTTTAAGAGCCACTGCCACTTCTACAGCCGCAGCTCCCCCTCCCACCACTATAAAGTCTGGAGACTGACAAATACTGCATATCCGCTGAATTTCGTGCCACTTATTAAGAAACTCTGAAAATGGACGTAAATACACAAGAGAAGAAGAGTCTATTGGACTAAGTTTCTCTTGGTGCCCTCCGAGATTAAGAGATAACAAATCATAATAAAGCTCATCGCCACAACTCAAGCGCACACTCTTGGTCGTGCTGTTGACGGCAACAACTTCATCACAAATAAAGGTCCACCCACAACGAGTGGCTAATTGGAGCAAGTCAATTTTTAACTCGTTCTTACTAATATCACCCATGATGAGTCTTGGCATCATTCCTGAGTAATATACAAACCTCTCTTTTGAGATGAGTGTAAACTTAGCTCCGCTTACTTGCTTTTTTGTTATTAACTTTAAAACTTCGAGGTGACTATGACCACCACCAACCAAAATGATTTGTCTTTCACTCATGAAAATTGCAATCTCTTTCAATCAATAAAATTACTGAACTTTTCATCATCTTTTATATCCCATTACAAACCGCACCATAAGATTGGAGCCACAACAAACAAAATCATACCACTAAGATATCAAACCTTATAGGATTTATGTAGTTTCATTCTTTTTAACCAAATACATCGACTTACTCCAGCCAAAGGAAACAAATGCCACGTCCTAAATTTATAAAGATCCTGATCCTGGCACTTCTTTCTACCCTTTTTATTTTATACATCCATTTGGGCTTGCACCAATACTTGACTCTGTCTTTTCTCCAAGAAAATTTTCAGAAACTAACTAACTTAATAAACAACCATCCCCTTCAAGTGGGTGCCGTTTTTGCTTTAATTTATGTGGTCACAACTGCTGCTTCCATCCCAGGAGCGGCCATTTTAACACTTGCTGCTGGGGCCTTCTTTGGTTTTGGCTTTGGGACCTTGATTGCTTCAATTGCTTCTTCTGTCGGTGCAACTTTGGCCTTTATCGGAGCAAGATATCTTTTTCGGGAGTTTGCTGAAAGAAAGTTTAACCAGAAACTAGAGGCTGTAAACGTAGGACTACAAAAAGATGGTTCTTATTATCTTTTAACTCTTCGTTTAGTCCCTGTGTTTCCGTTTTTTTTGGTCAATATTTTAATGGGACTTACAAAGTTTCCAATCTGGAAATACTTTTTTATCAGTCAACTGGGAATGCTGCCGGGAACTATGGTTTATGTTTACGCTGGCACTCAATTGTCGCAGATAAAAAGTATGCAAGAGATTTATAGCACCAAACTTTTACTCGCCTTTACCCTGCTTGGCCTTATGCCTCTTCTTACTCAAAAAATAATTTCATGGTTTCAGCAACGAAAACATATAAGAAAATTTAAAAAACCTCATTCTTTTGATTACAACATGGTGGTGATTGGTGGCGGATCAGCGGGCTTAGTTTCAGCCTACATAGCATCAGCTGTAAAAGCCAAAGTTGCCTTAATTGAAAAACATAAAATGGGAGGGGATTGCCTCAACACAGGTTGTGTTCCCAGCAAAGCACTTATTCGCTCTGCAAAGATTTCGAGGTACATTCAACGAGGAAAAGAGTTTGGTATTGAAGCTTCGTCTATTCAAACTGATTTTCCCCGTGTGATGGACAGAATAAAAAAAGTTATTCAAGAAATCGAACCTCATGACTCTATTGAGCGATACACGAATTTGGGTGTGGAGTGTTGGCAAGGAGAGGCCAAAATTCTCTCTCCTTATGAAGTGCAAGTTGGCAGCAAAATTTTAACCACAAAAAATATTGTCATAGCCACTGGGGCAAGACCTTTAGTTCCAGCACTTCCCGGCATTGAATTAGTTACTCCCCTCACTTCTGAGAATGTGTGGAGTCTCCAAGTGCTGCCACAAAACTTAGTTATTCTTGGCGGAGGCCCTATCGGCTGCGAGCTTGCACAGGCCTTTTCGCGACTTGGTAGCAAAGTTACATTAGTTGAAATGTCGGACAGAATTTTAGCAAAAGAGGATTTAGAAGTTTCAACTCTGATCAAAGAAGTTTTTGAAAAAGACGGTATCAAAGCACTCACTTCTCACAAAGCACTCCGCTTCGAAGAGAAGCAGAACTCCAAAAAACTTATTTGCAAGCATATGGATCAAGAAATATCTATTACTTTTGATCAGGTCTTTTTTGCCTTAGGGAGAAAAGCAAATACCACTGGCTTTGGCTTAGAGGAACTCCAAGTGGAAGTTTCGGCTTCGGGAAATCTTGTTGCAGATAAATTCTTAAGAACCACGAACTATCCTAACATTTATGTTTGCGGTGATGTCACTGGTCCGTATCAATTCACCCATACAGCCTCACATCAGGCTTGGTATGTGGCCGTAAATGCACTCTTTAGCCCACTGAAGTCCTTTGCTGTAGAATACCGAGTGATACCATGGTGCACATTTACAGATCCCGAGGTGGCACGTGTCGGTCTTAATGAGTTAGAAGCTCGTGAAAAGAATATTGCCTATGAAGTAAGTCAATATGAGATCAATGATCTGGATCGAGCTATTGCTGACGGAGAGGCTCATGGTTTCGTTAAAGTACTTACCAAACCAGGCACTGACAAAATCCTTGGAGTGACTATTGTGGGCCATCATGCTGGGGACATAATTGCAGAGTATGTAACTGCAATGAAGTTTAACTTAGGACTCAATAAAATTTTGAGTACTATCCACATCTACCCCACCCTAAGCGAAGCAAATAAATTTGCTGCCGGCGTTTGGAAACGAAAAAACGCACCAGCTTGGGCATTAAACATGTTGGGTAAATATCACCAATGGCGAAGGTCACTTTAACTTATAACGGTCGCTACAAATAAAAAAACCACCTTGCGGTGGTTATTAAAGTGGATGGGGTAGCAGGACTCGAACCTGCGGATGTCAGAATCAAAATCTGATGCCTTACCAACTTGGCGATACCCCAACTGAAACTAGAAAACTACGGAAAATCAGGGTACTTGGCAACATTTGACTTGCTGTGCAAATAAAAACAGAGGCCCAAAAGGGCCCCTGTAGTGGTGAGCGGTTATTCACCCGTGGAATTCTATTCGTCGTAATTGCTATCAGGAGCTTTTTGCCTTTTTAAACTCACTAAGGTTTCGCCCATGGAGCGCAATTCCTTCTCGTAAGCTTCAAAAACAGCATCCTCGATCGCTGCCCTCGTTTCCTGATTTAGAGGATGGGCAATATCTCGAAACTGCCCGTCTTTTCTCTTTTTGGAGGGCATGGCCACAAACAAACCCGAAGTCCCTTGAATGACTTTCAAGTCCCTTACCACAAAACACCCTTCTAATGTGATGGAAACATAGGCTTTGAGGCGATCCTCGTTAACAGGAAAGACCTTAACTTCGGTGATCTTCATAGCTCCCCTCCAAGTTGTGTACTCAAGTTGCTAATCTTAACCCCGCCTTTCGAGCGGGAACTTCTTATTATGATTTTCGGCAAATCAACAAAAAACTTAAGACTTCAGTCCAGCATAAAACACTAGGATCGTGCGGCCTTTGGATGTGAGCTCAACATGCTGTTTTAAAATGAGACGGGCTTGCCCCTCGTTTAGTTGAAATTGGCTGAGTGGCGGTTAAGATTTCTATGCAACTTCCTCTGATGACTCCGATGTGTCAACGTCTTTTTGCTCCACTTTATTTTTGACTTCCACCCACAGAGCCGGCAGGGCATTGTGCCCTCGAACCTTCCTCATCTTACTCTCTGAGTTCAGGCAGTATGTTGCCAGCCATCTTTGAAAGTGACTTGAGTCTTTCCAGTTCTTCACTCTGCGCATGTCTTCCTCGATGAGAGAATTCAGTGACTCAATTGGGTTCGCCGTTGATAGCAATCTCTTTAAGTTCTTGGAGAGCTTGAATTCATGCAATGCCAAAAGGTCATCTTTAGCTTCAAGGTAGCTCTTTAGTGCGGAGAGATTGGTATCTCGCAGAACACTCTCAAGGCGAGCCGAGAGGTCCCTGGCTTCGGACATATCTTTGGCGTCTCTCAATGCCCAGAAGAGTCCCTTGGCTTTGTGGGCGTCGTCACCTAGGCACTTCTCTAGGTTCCACCACTTGTGGATGTGGCAGCGTATTCTGATCGCTCGGCGTTCTTTTTTATCGTGAACGGCGTACTTCTGCTCTAGAGCCTTGTTA
>JBKHVM010000032.1:0-28297 GCA_046570065.1 Bdellovibrionia bacterium | reverse complement strand
CAGCAGAGGGCCTTAAGGGAGCGCCCCTGTAAATCTTCTTACTCATGACGAGCGCCTCCAGCTTGTTGGATGTCCGCACAAAAGAAGTCTTTAGGTGGCGGGGACCTGGGGCCAAGTAGGAGAAGTGCTTTGGAGTTACCCTTTCCTTGTGGCGGGCTCTGCCCTAGAGTTGGAAGAGAGGGTGGCTCTAAGCTCTCAGGAGTGACCACTAGGGGGAATGGGGTTCTTTTAATTGTTTTTTGGGATTTTTGGGTAGGCTCTTTTTTTGCGAATTTCTTCAGCGAGTGTGGAGTCTACTTTTTCGTATTGGAAACGTTTTTCTGGATTGGTAAGTCCAAGTGAGTAGAAAGGGTTTTTTCTGTGCAGGTAATGGAAATAACCTGTGAAGAAATCAAAACGATGTTCACCGACAATTCCACCACCGGCATCGCGAACAATGACATAACCATCATGTATTGTTTCATCAGGGAGTTTGACTCCTTTTAATGCAGGGATAAATAGAACATCTCCAGGTTTATGAAATTTTAAATCGGCGGCCACGGAGTAAAAAGGATCTAAACAAATATTTCTAACGCCCATACCGAAATGGCATTGCGTATTTTTTAAAATTTTAAAGCGAAATTCTCCGTCAATTTTAGTGTCGATATTGAGGAGAAATTCTTGTTCTTGAATTTGAATCAAACATGTCCCTTGCACCACACATTTACGGCGATCCACTTCGCATAGACTAAACAATATTTCACCTTCGCGATTTCGAATGGGGTTGAACTCTTCAGGAGCACAACGATCGTAACTAGTGTAATGATCAATCACAGGTTTGTAGTAAACAGTAGGAGTTAGAGTTGCGGCTGGTGCCGGTTGAACTTCATCCTCTTCTGCACAGGCAGTGGTGATAAAACCTAGATTAAAAATTAGAAGCAGTTTCAACAATCTCATAGCACTCTTTTATCACAACTTAGGGCGAGTCTCAGAAGCCTTAAAGGCCCAATTCCTTAATTACAGACACGTCTAAAATATAGGCAAAAATACCTTGGAATCTGAGTTTTATTGAGCGCTGAAAAGCTCTTAAAAAACATACACTTACGCGAATCCACTTAAGTTTACGCCGCAATGCGTCGATAGGTTTGTTGCTGTCGAACCTAGGCTTTTGTCGAGCGTGTGTGGGGGAATTCCTAAAGGGAAGGGAGTTCCGATGAGTTTGAGGATCAATACGAATATAGCTTCTTTGCATGCGCAAAGCCAACTGCGCCTTACGAGCCGTGATCTTGAGAGAGATTTATCTCAATTGGCTTCGGGAACTCGCTTTTCATATCCAGGAGCTGACGCTGCCACTTCGGCAATTTCTCAACAATTAAAAGCCCAACAAAAAGGAATAGAGGCTGCAGCACAGAACGCAGATATCGCTCATTCCTTTATTCAAACAGCCGAAGGCAGTTTAAATGAGCAGAATAATATTCTTATCCGTTTGCGAGAGTTAGCAGTGCAAGGCGCGAGTGACACTTACTCAGATAAAGAACGTGAGTTTTTAAATCTCGAAGCAGCTCAACTCAAAGATGAATTCGATCGCATAGCTTTATCAGCTAGTTTTGGTAGCACAAAACTTTTAAGTGGAGAAAATAAGAGTTATGAGTTTCAGGTTGGCCACACTGGCAATAGTGAAAGTCGAATTCAGTTTACAAACGAAGCTAACACTCGAGCTTCTGAGTTGAGTGTTGATAGCATTGAAGTGAGTGATAAATCATCAGCGCGAGATTCGTTAAATACTATCGATGAAGCCTTAACTAGCATCGCAGGAGTTCGGGCCCAGTTTGGTTCGGTGCAAAGTCGTTTAGAACACGCAGGTGATTTTTTGCTCAATCAAAGAAGTGCAATTGCAGAAGCTAAGTCTCGCTTGAGTGATACCGATGTGGCGCAAGTTGTATCTAATGTAAAACGCAATCAAGTGTTACAGCAGTATCAGGCGCAAGTCCTCAACGAAGCCAATCAAGCACCTATTGCAGCACTTAAACTTGTGGCATAAATACTAAAAATGTTCCTTCCTTAATGCCCAATCTAGACTCGCTTTTGGTCTTAGGACTAGACCAAGGGCGAGAAAAATCAAAAAAAAATTTCTAATTCAAAATCCAAAGAAATCAGCAACTAGACGCGCAGCGTCTAAATAAACCTAGACCTTGGGCCTAAAGTTTACTGGACCAAGGCCGAGAAGATTGTCGTGTTGATCTTCAAAGGCGAAAGAGCAGCGTTCGACAGCAAAGACGTTCTCAATCAAATCCAAAGATCACAAAAAACTAAAAAATTAGAACGGACTCCAAGTGTGGTGCGTAAGGGTACGTTCATTATCAAACAATAGGAGGAACCTATGGGCTTAAGGATTGCGACGAATATGGCGTCGATTTCAGCGCAGAGAACTTTATCTGCGCAACAAAAACGTGCAGAACATGCAGCAGCTGCACTGTCATCGGGTAGTAGAATAGTCAACGCCTCAGATGATGCAGCAGGATTGGCGATTTCAGAAACTATTCGAGGGCAAGTGCGCGGTATCTCACAAGCACGTAACAATGCGTTTAATGCAATTTCTGCCATTCAGGTCAGTGAGGGTGGTTTAAATGAGGTATCGAATATTCTCATTCGTCTCAGGGAGCTAGGAGTTCAAGCCGGTTCGGATCATATCGGTGATCGCGAGCGGGGCTTCTTAGATCTCGAAGCTAAGCAGCTAGTTGAGGAAATGGATCGTATCGCTAAAACCACAGTGTTTGGTGATAAAAAACTTCTGGATGGTTCGGGTGGCAAAATGGAGTTCCAAGTAGGAGCTTTTGCTGGCGAAGAAAACGTCATTAGTTATGATCTTTCGACAGATGCAACAGTAGGGGCTCTGGGGGTCGATGGTCTCTCTGTTGGCTCAAAAGATGATGCGAGAAGTTCTCTATCACTAGTCGACGAAGCTTTGCTTAAGGTCGGTGAGATGAGAGCGGGCTTTGGATCTATTCAATCGCGATTAGATTCCACAGTTAGTAACTTAGATATCCAGTACGAAAACCTCTCTGCGGCAAAGTCGAGAATTTCAGATACTGATATTGCTAAAGAAACAGCTGAGATGGCATCTGCTTCGATTTTGCAAAATGCTGCAGTTTCAGTACTAGCTCAAGCTAATAACTTTCCTGCAGTAGCAATGAAGTTGATTGGCTAAAATATAGCGAGAGCTCACACCGGAGTGACTCCACTCGTAAGAGTGGAGCTCTACTCCCGAACTTTGAATTCTACAAAGTTGGGGAGTAGAGAGTCTTAAAAGGAATTTACGAGTAGTCGCCCACACACACGCTACTCTTAAGCCCGCCCAAGGGGACCTTCCCCTTGGGTTTTTTGTCTAGTTAGACCTTCGTCTTCCCTCGACCTTTGTCTGGAAAATCCCACTTTGAAAGTCCTAATTTCAATACTTAAGTCCTGAAAAAGCACGTCTTTAGTCCAGTTTTGCTAGACGAGACTAAAGCCTCCACAGACCTCGCCGAAAGGTTTGGTGTCAGCAATGACAGCAACAAAAACAAAAACTGGGAATCTGAAGTAGGTAATGAGGGTTCTCAACAAAACGGAGGTAGAAAATGGGAATGAGAATTTCAACAAACGTGTCAGCACTTAATGCTCAAAGAACAATGGTGCAGTCACAGCGAGAGATCTCAAAAAGTATGTCACAACTTTCATCTGGTTCGCGAATCACTAAGTCAGCAGATGATGCTGCAGGTCTCGCGATCAGTGAAAACTTAAAAGGTCAGATTCGCTCTTTAAGTCAAGCTTCCAGAAATGCGAATGATGGTATCTCTCTAGTGCAAGTGGCCGAAGGTGGTCTCAATGAAATTTCTAGTATCTTAACACGTATGAGAGAACTCGGAATTCAAGCATCGTCTGATACTTTAGGTGATACTGAAAGAGGCTTCTTAAATAAAGAGGTCAGTCAGTTAAAAGAAGAAATGCAGCGAATTGCTTCTTCTACTAAATTTGGTGAATTAAAACTCATCGATGGCAATGGTGGCTCCTTCGATTTCCAAGTCGGTGCTGGTGCTGATCCAGAAGTAGATCGTATCACTTACAATGCAGGTGAAACAAATGCCAGTATTGATGCCCTCGGTGTAGATGGATTTGATTTTTCAACAAAAGATGGAGCACAAGAGGCTCTAGCACAAATTGATACTGCACAAACAACTGTTAATGGTTTCCGTGCAGGATTGGGTGCTCTTCAGAACAGATTGCAGAGTACTGTTGATAACTTAGGTGTTCAGCATGAAAACTTATCAGCAGCAAACTCACGCATTCGTGATACTGATGTGGCGCAGGCAACTGCTGACATGACAAGAAATAATATTCTTCTCAATGCCAACACTTCGGTATTAGCGCAAGCAAATGCAATCCCTCAAGCAGCAATGAAATTAATTGGTTAATAAAATATTGGAAGAGTGTCTCCGTGCTCTTCCGGTACCAACCTACCCAGAGGGATTTCCCTCTGGGGTACTTTATAAGGTTGGTGGTAGTATGCAGTGACCTAGTTCTGGAGTGAAATTAAACTTAGGTCGAGTTATCCTAATTTAAGGTTTGTCTTGGAAATGCCGATAATTTTAGCAAGATGAATATTAAAGGACTAACCCATATTCAGAGCCCAGAAATGAAGGCGATCGAAAAAACTGATCGCGCGGTGAAGTCTGATATTACTCATGACCGAGATGCCAATGGGCAACAATTTACGGGGCAAAATCCAGATCAGCATAGAGAGCCTATGTCGCTCGAACAACTGGAAAAATTCATTGCTCATCTTGAATCTCTACCAGCATTTAAAGAGCACAAGTGGTATGTCGAAATTGAAAAAGATAATAAAGGTTTTGTCGCAGTCGTAAAAGATAATCTTGATAATGTTATAAGACGTATCCCTGAGTCAGAGCTGTGGACACTTCCTTCTGCAGATGAAAAAAAAGGCCAACTTCTAAAACGTACTGCTTAGTTCTTAATTCTCCTAAAAGTCTAGATTCTAATCTGACATTAATTAAAATTATCCTAAAGAAATCAAAAAATTCCTCAGCCTTAGTCCATAAAAATCAGACTCTGTCAAAAAAGCTGCGATTGTATTCTATCTGAGTGGTCTTGCTCTCGCTTCTAGCCAGAGGCCAAGACAACTTATTGACTCACAGTTTTTTGCTTACTCACTGCAAAATGTTTCTATGAGCATCGCATAGGATTTGCGAAAGGTAAGGACTCCATGGCTGGAATAAGAATAACAGGAATGGCTTCAGGTTTGCCTCCCAATATTGTGGAGCAAATTATGGATGCGGAACGCATTCCTGTTAAGAACATGGAAGGCCAAGTTAAAAAAGAAGACGATAAACTTAAGTTAGTTACTGAGCTCGAAACAAAAGTTACAGATATCACAAAAAATCTCAATGAACTGACAGGATCTGGTGGTTTTTTAGATAAGAAGTTTGTCAGTGGAGACGCTAATGTAGTTGATGGAACTGTAGATCCAAATACGGCTATTGCGGGTGAGTATCAAATTGAGGTTATTCAGTTAGCACAAAAACCAGCAGCTATTTCAAAAGGATTTGCTGATCGAGATAAAACAACTCTAGGAACAGGCTATCTTAAATTTGAGACTGGAGATGGAGTTAAGGAAGTTTATATCAAAAAGGAATCCTCCACTTTAGATGGAGTTGCTCGTCAGATCAATAACTCAGGTTTAGGACTCAAAGCTCAAGTTCTTGAAGATCGAAAAGATCCAGAAGCTCCTTTCAAACTTGTAGTTAGTGGTCTTAAAACCGGTGCAGACAATAAAGTCACATTTCCGACTATCTATCTCCTAGATGGTGATGAGGATATGTATTTTGAAGATTCAAGACCAGCTCAGAATGCAAAAATTAAAGTCGATGGTTTTGAAGTTGAGATTCCAGAAAATCAAGTTAAGGATTTGGTTCCTGGAGTTACATTGGATCTCAAGGGGGCAGCTCCAGGTCGTCCTATCCGTATGACTGTCAAAGAAGATCTAGAAGTTATCAGTGGGAAAGTAAAAACGTTTGTAGACTCTTACAATGCAGCACTTAGCTTTATACAGAGTCAAAACAAACTTCAAGCAGGTCCTGGTGGTAATCAGAGGTTAGGTCCTTTGGGTGGAGACTCGCTGTTAAGAACAGTCGAAAACACATTGCGTAGAGCGATTCAAAACCCACAATTAGGCGTTCAGAGCCCCGTTCAAAGATTAAATGAATTGGGTATTGAGTTTAATCGTAATGGAACTCTTGAATACAATCAAAAACGTTTTGAATCTGCAGTAGCTGCTAACCCACAGGGAGTAGCTGCATTTTTAAGAGGAGATGGTTTTGCAACTGGTTTTGTAAACACTCTCAAGCGTGATGTTTCCAATCTGACCAATAATGCGTTTGGTGTACTTGCAAACCGAAAAAAGGGTCTTACAGATAAGATCAAACAAATGAATCAGCGAATTGATAATAAAGAAAAGCAATTAGAAAAAAAAGAAGACACATTAAGAAAAAAGTTTTCTGACCTTGAAACTAAAATGTCACAACTCAATCAACAGGGTTCGGCATTCCAAGCAATGGCTCAGAAAGCTCCAGGATAATTGAGGGGTAAAAACAATGGGAGGACATAAATGAAAGCAGCTTATCAAAAGTACAAAACCACAGCTGTACAAAGTGCAAGCCGAGAGGCTGTATTGTTGATGCTATATGAAGCGGCAATCAAGTTTACACGACTTGGAATCAAGGCCGCAGAAGAAAAGAAGATTGCTGAACGTTGCCACAATATCGGTAGAGCATACGATATTATTATGGAGCTAAACAATACTCTGGACCACAAAGTTGGGGGAGAAGTAGCTTCGCAACTAGAGCAGCTCTATATGTTCATTATGGAGCAATACACCAAAGCAAATATTTCCGGTAATCCAGAGCCCCTAAAATCAAATCTTAAAATTTTAGAGAATCTCTATGAGGGCTGGAGGGGTGCAGTTGAAAAAATTAAACGTGAAGAAGGAAAGGCTGGTTAATATGGAAAGAACCATTTCATTGCTTACTGAAAAAAATCATTATTTGGAAAAATTCTACAGTTTAGCAGAAGAAATGCTACCAGCATTTCGCGTCGGGAACTTTGAAAAGTTAGAGCTGTTCTACTCAACGCGAGAGCATATTCTCGATATTCTCAAATACATAGATGATCAAATTCATCATGAAAACCAAGATAGAAATCAGAATGCGCAAACATCTGAAGAGCAGAAGTCGATGATTCGTGAGTGTCTCGCAATTAAAGATGAATACGTGTCTAGAATTATTGAACAAGACATGGAAGTGCTCTCATGTATTGAGCATGCTAAAAATCTTATTATTAAAGAGCTTCAAGATGTTAAGCGCAGTAAGAATGCTGTCGGTAAGTACAAAAGTCCAACTTTTGAAAATCGACTAGATGAAGAGGCATAACAAGCGAGCTTCTGCGACGTTTTAACAGTCTAGGAAATTTTTACCCCAAAAATTTTGACATCAAATTTAAGCCAGTTGTCAAATAACTGGCTTAAATCTTTTTAAACCAAACTAATAGCATCTTACCAATTGGCATCGGCGTTGCAACTTAGCTCAAACATCAAATAAGGAGCATGTTGCAAGATGCATAATGAACTAATCAATCTAAGGTCCAGTCAGAATCAAAGTACTGATTTTTTAGAAACACCAAGAAAAAAAGAAAAAAGTAAAATCTACTTTGATACTGTTCAAGCTTTAAAAGAATTTGATCAAGAAGAGTTAAAAGAAACTCTTTTAGAGCAAATGATAAAAAAATCTAAAATTGTTGAATCATCACAAGTGCTGTGGAGACATAAAGACTATCATTTGTCTTTGGCTTTATTGCGCCAATCTCTTAATCGAGATCCCCATAACTATGATTTAATGCGTGTACTATGTGATAAATTAGAAAGTGTTTTAAACTTTCAAGAGTCACTCAAAATCAGGTTGCAAATTGCTAAGCACCAATACGAATTTGAAACTCTAGCGGCATTGGCTACAACTTATTATAAGCTCAATGATGATGAGCAAGCACTAGAGAAATATTACGAGGCTTTGGCGCTATTGATTGAAGAAAGCAATGGGCTTTTTGAGGTTTACAAGAATATGGGTAATATTCTTGTCAGAAAGTCTGATTTTGAAGGTGCTGAAGAGTTCTATAATAAAGCCTATACCCTTAATCCACAATCAGATGTGTTACTGGTTAATATCGGAACGCTACATATTCAGAAGCAGGATTTTGAAAAAGCAGTCTATTGTTTTAGAAAAGCGGTAGAGCTAAATCGTTTAAATGATAAGGCTTGGGTGGGCTTATCACTGGTACATCATCAAGTTGGTGACAACGAATTGGCTCTCGCAAATCTCAACGAGGCCATATCCTTAAATCCAGGCAATCGTTCTGCTGTGCATATCTACTGTGCTTGGGCAGAAAAGAATCAAAGCCGACATGAGGCCATTTGTATTCTCCAAAACTATCTTAGCAATGTTGATTGTGATGAAGAAATGTCATTGGTTCTTGTGAATCTTTACTGTCAATGTGGAGACTTTAAGAGCGCTGCAATTGAGTGTGAAAAGGTTTTGCTCTGGAATCCTGCTGCGACAGAAGTTAGAGAACTTCGAAAAAAACTAAGTAGAGGTTAAAGTGATATCAAAAGTAGCGCAGAAGTGGGTTGATAGTTTAGGAGAGCTGCCGGCAGCAAATATTATTTTATTGGGAGCTAATCAAACAGAGCAGATTTTTGCGCTGTCAAAGGCATTCCCACAAAAAATGATTACTGTTTTTGACATAGTTGATTTTCCATTCAAAGTCAGTGAGTCAAATGTGAGTTACGTTGTCTGTAAGAGCAAAGAACAGCTATTTGTCAGCGAATTCTTTGACTTTATTTTGGAAAAAAAGCCTCTAGTCATCACAAATAGAGGAGCTTGGAATGGGCGTGAACAAGAGATGTTAGAGTTTTTTGGTCATCTCACAGGACGAAGTGCTGAGTCGCTGAAGTATCACCTCTTAGATTTGGGTTGTGATATAAAGTCGCAAATTAAAGTTGGATCTTTGGCCTCTATTAAAGATGTATTTAATTCTGTAGATACTAATAGCCTAAATCAAAATCATTCTCTTTTAATTATGAAAGAACTTGTAAGATGAAGACTCTCGTTATTTCTATCTTAAGAATTGGAGATCTTTTGATGCAGAAGCCACTTCTGCAGTCCTTAAAAGATCAAGGTCATGAAGTTCATGTGTTAATGAATAAACAATTCCAAACCGCCAGCGAGCTGGTGGCTGATGTAGTTGATAAGTTCTTTTACTTTGATCGTGAGCTTTATCAAAAAA
This sequence comes from Bdellovibrionia bacterium, assembly GCA_046570065.1. Classification (GTDB taxonomy): domain Bacteria; phylum Bdellovibrionota; class Bdellovibrionia; order Bdellovibrionales; family Bdellovibrionaceae; genus JBKHVM01. Next base: position 18,931 of record JBKHVM010000032.1, on the reverse strand, counting down.
GTGCTGGCGAAGCACAGTATAATATACTTTATGGAAGTCAGTTGATTAATGAGTTGATCACAGAGTTGAACAGTGAAAGCTATATAAATATTTATAATTTTACTCACACGCGTCTTTCGGCAGTATTAACGGGCGCAATAGGTGCAAAGACACGGTTTGGTGCGCACTACTTGCAAGGCACATTTCATGGCAACTCGTCTCCTTGGGCGGAGTATTTTAATACACATTTCTCAGCACCACGAGGAAGCTTGTTTCACTACACTGATTTATTAGCTAAGATGTTTAACTTAAAAGTTAAACCTTTCGAGATTCGTCAACGTTCTCAGCGTAATCAGTTAATTTTTCTTCAGTGCTTTACCAGCGATAAAAAGAAAAACTGGAATTTAAAAAATTTTGTGGATTTAAAAAAAGCAATCGAAGAAAAGTACCCGTTTCATTTAGTTAAAGTTTTAGCAGCCCCACAAGAAGTCAGAGAATTGAGCAGTTACTTTGAATCCTTAGATATTTGGGAGTGTGATCTGGCTACAGTAGCGATGCTTTTAAAAGAAGCGTCTTTGTTGATCGGACTAGATACGAGTTTAAAACATCTGGCAGCTATTCAAGGCACGCCAGTTGTAGAGATTAATTTAGGAAGTGCAGACAATATAAAGACCAGTGTTTATAGTCAGAAGATCTGGCAAGTGAGTTCTAACGTAGGCTGCAGCCCTTGTGCTCACGCAACTGCTTGCCCGCAATCATCTCATTTGTGCGGAGAGCAAATAACGCCTCAGAATGTTTTAAACGCCGTTCAAGAGGCGCTGGCTCTTCGTGCTAATGATTTTGAGCAAGACTTAGAGTCAGATCGTCTAGTCTGGGAGATATATCTGCAGGGTTATAGTGAGCGCCGCTTTCAGCCGAGCGCCACTTATTTGGCTCGCACTCTTAAACTCATGGAATGGCAAGTTCGTCTAGAAAAGGCCCTGACAGCGAACTCCAGACTATTCAATGTTCAAAATTTGCAGAAAGATGATGTAGCTGATTTTATTTTATTAGGACAAGAAATTCTAAAATCTAAATCAGATAAAGGGGCCTATTTTTTAAAACTAACAGATGCGCTTATCCATACACCTCCTCGAGGTGATTTGATGTTGCGAGAGTTAGAAAAAGCAGCTCAAGAATCACGAACTTTATTGAAAATCAGATCGGATTTTTCATTAGGAGTAAAAAGTGGCCAAAACTATGGAACAAACTTTGAAGTCGGCGCTTGATCGCTTGCAAAAGGCAGAAGTGCATATTCATAAGAATAAACCCTATGAAAAAGAGCGTGAGAAGTTAAGAATTCTTGCTGAGATGATTAAGGAGCAGATTAAAAATGAAAATTCTGATTCTGCAACTCGCTAGGCTTGGCGATATATATATGACTTGGCCCTTTGTGAGGGCTTTGCGTCGGCATCATCCTGAAGCGGAAATAAAAATGTTAGTGCGTCATCGTTTTGAATCTGCGACACATGGCTTAGAAGAACTTGATGAAGTATTGGTACTGCCGAATAGAAATATTTTGGAGCCGCTTATTCAGGAGCGATTTGATTTAGAAGCATCTTGCTGTCGTTTGGAGCGTTTCTTAGATGAAATGGAAAATGAAAACTTTGATGCAATCATCAACCTAAGCTTTTCACCATTGAGTAGTTATCTAGTTAGTTATTTGACTAAGCCTAATACTGCTGTTTATGGCTATAACCGTCATCAGGATGGGTATTTAAACTTTGCTGATGAAGTGAGTGCTTATTTTTACGCTCAAGTAGGGCCTCAACGTTACAATCGAAGTCATGTGTCAGATTTATTTGCTGCGATGATGGGCTTTAACTTAGTGGAGTCGGATTGGCGCGCGCCGCAAATTCATAGTACCCGAACTATTGAGGGAAAATATTTGGTTTTGCATGTCGGTGCTAGTGAATCTCACAAGCGGCTACAGCATGAGGAACTTGCATCACTGATTAAAGATTTGCATTTGAATCTTCAAGATTATCGATTTGTCTTAATCGGAGCAAAAAACGAAATTGAAGTCGCTGATTACATTTTGCAACAACTTCCAAGTCCTCGTCTTGTTAATCTCGTCGGTGAGACTTCTGTTGAAGAGCTTTTTCCTCTTATTGGTAATTCCGAGATGTTAATTGGGTGTGATTCGGCGCCTATTCATATTGCAAGTCTAACAAATACCATGACTTACAATCTTTCATTGGGAGATGTAAACTTTTGGGAGACAGGACCAAAGGCTGGAGTCGCATTTATTAAAAGGCTGACTGCTGCTCAAGAGAGTCGGGACATAGGTATTGTCGCTTCAGAAGTCCAAATGATTCTCAATGGCAAAGTTCCACCAACTTTGATCTTTCGATCTCAAGGTCTAGAGAGTTATTGTATTCCTAATGAAGACCCTCAAGATCAGTTTGCGTGGAGACTCATCCAAGCCATGTACTTGGGCGGAGAATACCCTCTTTTGGACAATCTCAATGTTTATCAGGGGATGCAGCAAATATCTGAAATCAATAGGATTCTCTTAAACCAGTACCAAGCAATGACTGAGCTCAATGCTGCTCAATCAAATGTTATTGTGAATCAGTGCGATGAACTATTACAAAATATTAGCCGAGCACTTCCAGCACTGAGTCCTATAGTTAATTGGTTTCTTACTGAAAAGGTTCGTATTCCTCCAGCAAGTTTTGCAGAAATGAAAGAACAAACCATTAAGATACATAATAATTTAAAAGTAATGTTAAGCCATTACATTCCTCAGGATGAGGTCGCAAATGAACAAGTTTAGTGTATCGGGAGAGGATCTCCGCAACTTCTATGATTCTGAAACCATTCTTTCGACAGTATTTTGTGATATTGAGAGAGAGCTGCAGCAGGATAATCAAGTAGTTTGTCAGTATATTCTAAACGGTCTCAAACTTTCAGAGAAGGACGAACAGAAGTTTTCCACTTTACCTTTGAGTCAGGTGCAGTCGTTGGAGTATCTCGCTGAGAATAGTAACTACTTAACAGAAAAAGTTACTATTTCATGGTTAGAGGCACTTCCAGAGTTAATTAAGCAAGCAGAAGCTCTGGCATTGCAGCTCCGAGAACCTGGAAAACAGAGTCCTCTAAAAAATATCCACACTCTAATGGAGAATACAGAATATTTGATTGGGAGTGTAGCCACATTAAAAACTGTCTTGGGAGATCGTATTGTGTCTGGTATTCCAAGTTGGGCAAAAGCCGAAGCTTTGAGTTTACAGGTTGTTCGCGAAGCATTAGTTGCTTTAGATCAAAAGGATTTTGTTTTATTGGCAGACATTCTCGAATATGATTTAGTCAATTGTTTAACCGAGTGGTCCAACGCTTTAGTTGGTATTGGAAAGGGCCTAGGAATTGACTTTACTTTCAACACAGCAGCAGGAGAAGAGCAAAAATTATCAGCAACTTCCGCCGCTGTGGGCTCTAGACTTTCAAAAGGACACTGATTTACCAGAGTCCTTTATTTGGAATGATCAAAAGATATCGTTAGTATTTCTCTCCAGTAAGGATTTATCAAAAATCAATCGTGATATCTCGGGACTCATAGTTAATGGCGATGAGCTGAGAAGTGAAGATTGGTCACAGCTTCTTGAAATTAAGAAAAAATTTAATTACTTGCCAGTAATTGTTGTTGCCAACAACGTCAGCTCAGAATTTTGCAAAACAGCCATAAATGAGTTGGCAGTGTGTGCTCTGATCGAAAAAAAGTTATTAAGTGACAAAATTGAGGCAGCATTGACGGTAGCAATGGAGTTCTACTCTGACTACTTAAATAAGCTCACTCTCAAAAATGAGTCGACTCTTCAAAATAGACAATTAGAAGCTTTGACTTCATCTCTTGAAGAGATAGTTACTGATAGGACTCAGCATCTTACAATTTCTAATACCGAGCTTACGGAAAAGCTTTCTCGAGAAAGACAGATCATTCGTTTTATTAAAGACATTGCCGCTCAGGTTTCCGTTGAGGATCTCTTACAAGTTTTACGCAAAGAGTTTAAGAAGTTTCATAAAACAGGAGAGCCTATATTAATTTATGAGACTCAGAATGCTCAAGTAGATGTCTCTACTTTTTCTGGTGGGCGGATGGTTTTAATGCGAACGAGTTCGGATCTATTTAAACATTCTGATGCTCAAGCAAATCATGTAGATTTTTTGGTACATTTAGCAACTGTTTTGGGGCGTCCTCTTGCTAAAACCTTAGTTTTTAAATTAGAACTCCGACTCTCTAATTCAGAGCTTACTACTTGTCGGGCTCTATTTTGCATTGAACATTCTTTAGCGGGAAGTGATGCCGATAGTTTTTTAGATTTTTTAAATGAAAGAATTAAGCCTCTCGAGATGGCATTAGATCGTATTCTTCTGGAAAGTCATTTAGAGAAGTATTCATTTAGGTGGGCAAGAACATTTGATGGCGTCAGAGATCCTATTGCCATAATTGATGAAGAATACAATGTGGTTATGGCAAATCGTAAATTTGGAAAAAGCGCAGATCGAAAAAAATGTTATCAAATATTTGCTGGTCAAGAAAATCCATGTGAAGGATGTCTTCTGCAAGGAACTTTGAGCGGAAGAAAGTATAGCCAAGGAAACTTGCAGGTTGATAACAAAATGTATCGCCTCTTTTCTCATCCAGTAAACGCAGAGGAAAGTTATATTTCAAAAGTAGTCGTTCATCAGTACGTGGATATCACTGAAGAGCGTAATTTATATTTAAATTATATTCAGAATGAAAAAATGAGCGCTATCGGTGCACTCGCTGGTAATATCGCACACGAACTTAATAATCCTCTAAGTGGAATTCGCTCATTGTCACAAGTACTTCTTAGTGAGGTGACAGAGAGCGAAGACCAATTGAAAGCAGACCTTCAGGAAATTGAAAAAGCCGCAAAACGATCGCAACTAATTATTGCTAATCTTCTTGATTTTGCCTCAGGTGTAGATAGTCAAAATGAAGAGGTCGTGTTAGATGATGTTATTGAAAAAACTTTGCCAATGCTAAAGACAGCAATGCGTATGCACCGGCTACATCTCGATCTGAATACAAGACAAAAAAGAATTTCGGTTCAGCCACACTTATTGCAGCAAGTGATTTTTAATTTAATTAATAACGCTTGTCAGGCCATGAGCGATATAGGTGATCTTCGTGTTTCGACTAGGGCTGATAGGGATCGCGTAACCTTCGTCGTTGAAGATAGTGGCCCGGGTATCTCACCTGAAATTATGTCTAAGATCTTTACTCCGTTTTTTACAACAAAAAGCGAAGGGCAGGGGACGGGCTTAGGGCTTAGTCTTGTTAAATCTATTATAGAAAAATTTGGTGGTGTCATTGAAGTGAGAAATCGCCAACCAAAAGGGGCGCAGTTTATTGTAACTTTGCCGGCTAGAGGAGTTAGTCATGAAAGTTCTCATAGTTGATGATGAAGCACTTATTCGTAGATCATTGTCACGGGCTCTAAAAGCACGTGGTCACCATATTGTGGAAGCTGAGAATGGTCATGATGGTTTAAAGCTATGGAAATCTGAAAACCCTGATTTGGTTTTTTTGGATGTCTTAATGCCAGGGTTAACCGGGCCCCAGGTTATTCAGGAGGTGGGTACTCATCGAGCAAAAGTCATTTTGATGTCAGCTTTCAGTGGTGAACACAATATGGAAACTGCGGTCAAAATGGGGGCTTCGTTGTTTGTGCCTAAACCCTTTGAAGATATCTTTGAAGTGGTCAAAACTGCTGAGGATCTTTTACCATGAGAATTATTGCAGGCAAATACAAGGGGCATCACCTTGTTTCATTCAAAGCAGATCATATTCGACCCACTACAGATCGAGTGAAAGAGACTCTTTTTAATAAATTTCAATTTGATATCGAGGGTTCAAAGTGCCTCGATCTTTTTTGTGGCACTGGAAATTTGGGTTTAGAGGCGATATCTCGTGGGGCTGCGCACGTAACCTTTGTTGAAAAAAACAAAAAGTCGATTTTAATAACAAAAGAAAATATTCAAAAATTAAAGGTAGATAGCGATAGCTACAATTTGGTGACTGCGGATGTTTTGGACTTTTTAAAACGTCATTCTGGTGCTTCCTTTGATATTATTTTTATTGATCCACCATTTACTGAAAAAATGGCTGACGAGGTACTCATGAGGTTAAATGAGAGCAAGTGTTTTCATGAGAATACACTCATTGCCATTGAGTCCTCCACTCAAGAGACTGTAAAGGATGACTATGGTCAACTTTACAGATTTGATTTTAGAGAGTATGGTGACAAAGTGCTTTCGTTTTATACACCTAAAAAAGAGGATGTTTAATGTCTCAAATAGCTGTTTATCCAGGAAGCTTTGATCCAATTACGATTGGTCATACTGACATTATTGAGAGAATAGCCCCTCTATATGAGAAGGTGATCATCTTAATTGCACACTCGCCACAGAAGCAGTCTCTTTTTACTGTCGAAGAGCGCAAGTTACTTATTGAAAAGTCTCTACCTCATATTCCAAATTTAGAAGTAGATAGCTTTGATGGGCTCACTGTGGATTATATGAAACAGCGAAGTGCTAAGGTTATTATCAGAGGTCTTCGAGCTGTTGTTGATTTTGAATACGAAATGACTATGGCTAGTATGAATAAGAAATTAGCTCCGAGCTTAGAAACTTTGTTAGTTTTTGCGCGTCCTGAGTATTATTTTATATCCTCACGAGGTGTTAAGGAAATCGCTCTTAACCGAGGAGATTTGACAGGATTAGTTTCACCTGCAGTTAATAAAGCTCTCGTTGAAAAGATGAGGTAGGAGAATTTATGTTATCTAAAAGAGTTCAAAACCTTAAAACATCTCCCACTCTAGCTCTGGTCGCAAAAGCAAAGGAGTTGGCAGCTCATGGACATGATGTCATATCATTGACTGTGGGTGAGCCAGACTGGCCAACTTTTTCTAAAGCTTCTTCTGCTGGTATTAAGGCAATTGAATCTGGTAACACAAAATACACACCTGCACAGGGAACAGTTGAATTACGTAAAGCCATTGCTCTTAAGACCGAAAAACTTTTGGGAGTGCCCTACGCAGTCAATCAAGTTACAGTTGCTAGTGGGGCAAAGTTTATTGTTTTTGCGGCACTGCAAGTGCTTTGTGATGTTGGTGATGAAGTTATTATTTCGGCACCCTATTGGGTCAGCTACCCAACGATGATTGAATTGGCAGATGCAAAGCCAGTTATAGTGGATTGTGGGGCGGAAACTCAATTTAAACTCACGGCGGAAATGCTAGAAAAAGCAATCACTCCTAAGACGAAAATTTTTCTTTTCTGCTCACCTTCAAATCCGACTGGTATTATATACACAAGAGACGAGTTAAAGGCGATTGCTGATGTGTTAAGACGTCATCCTCAAGTGCATGTTATCTCTGACGACATGTACAATTTATTGATGTTTGGCAAGATGACAGTAGCCCCGCATCTTTTGCATGTTGCTCCAGATCTCATCGAAAGAGTCATTGCTGTGAATGGGGGGTCAAAAGCTTATTCTATGACAGGCTGGAGAATCGGTTGGGGAGTTGGTTCGGCAAAGATTATCAAGGCCATGTCAGACTATCAGTCACAGGCAATAGGATCACCATCAAGCATTGCTCAAGCTGCTGTAAAAGTAGCTCTAGAAGAGTGTGATGTTGATTTGGAAGGTGTAAATAAAAAGCTTCTAGAGCGGAAGCAAATCTGCATAGATGAGCTTCAGCAAGTTGCTGGCTTTAAAGTCTATGAGCCACAAGGCGCATTTTATTTATGGGTAGATATCAAAGCTCATTTAGGCAAAAGCTATCAAGGGCAGAAAGTGCTAAACTCAAAAGACTTCTGTGATATTCTATTAGACAAGTTCTATGTGGCAACAGTACCAGGTATTGAATGTGGGACTGAAGGTTATATGCGATTAAGTTTTGCTACGGAAGTGACATTATTTAAAAAAGCTGTAGTGCGGATGAAGGATTTTATTTCTCAGTTGAGTTAATGGAGGTCAGAGTGGCTGCCGTATTAAAAGCAATGTCTATGGCTTTTAGAGATCTTTTGCATCCAAAGATAGCATTGGTTTTTGTCTTACCAGCGCTCGTGAGTTTGTTCCTGTGGATCCTTATTTATCTATTTTTTGTCTCAGCATGGATCGCCTGGTTAGCTCAATCAATGGTGAGTTTTGAGTGGGTTTTATGGCTGCAAGAGATTCTGACTTTTGATTTTACACCAGTCTCTCAAATTATTGCTCTGGTGGCTTCAGTGTTGTTATTTTTGCCGGCGACATATTTAACCACAGTGATTTTGGTTTCTTTTTTTGCAATGCCGGTGATAGTACCCTTTGTGCATACTAAATATTATTCCAGTTTAGAGAAGAATAAAAGTCAGGTTATAAAAGGTATCCTTAATACTTTAAAGCACAGCTTTATTTTTGTGTGTCTTCTTATGTTGAGTTTGCCTTTGTGGCTTATTCCTGGAATGCAGATTCTCATTCCTATTTTCCTGACTGCTGCATTAAATCGTCGTGTATTTACTTTTGATGCTCTTTCAGACTTTAAAACGGCAGCTGAAATCTATGAAATTCAGTCACAGCACAGGAAAGAATTTTACGGTTTAGGTCTTCTGTTGGGACTTTTTTCATACATACCCTTTCTCAGTTTTTTTGTGCCTGTTTGGGGGGCCTTGGCATATTCTCATCTGTCTTTAGATTTAGCTCGTTCCTCAGTGAAGACGTAAATTTCCAGACTAGATGAGAGTCTGTTTTTTACTTTGGTCGAGTTGAATGAGCTTTAAGGAGCAGAGTATCCTGAAACAGTGGAGGACTCTGTGGGGTTTTGGTTTTTAGTTCAAATACTTGTTAATTTAGTTTTATTCGCTGGGTTTGCTGTGTTGTGGATGAAGCTAAGTCGTCCAGCAAAAGATGATCCAAGACTAAGTAAAGGTCTGCAGCTTTTGCAGAGTAAGATATCTGTTTTAGAAGACCTATCTGATCGCACAGACAACCAAGTTAAGCAACTTACAGCCTTGTTGGAGTCAAAAGTTATAGATGTTCAGCAAAAAATAATGGCTAGTGATAAGCAGTTGGCTAAAATCGAGCAATCATTGGCAAAATCACGAGAGCTGGCTAGTATCTTTCAGGATCGTATTCCGCATGAAGAAATTCGGGAGCGAGAGCAGACTAAGAAGTTTGTAAAAGCAGCACGCATGGCACATCGTGGGGCAAGTGTTGAGCAAATAATTAAGGAGACTGGCTTAGCTTTAGCAGAAGCAGAGTTTATTGCAAAAGTTAATAAAGACCAGTTGCAGTTTTGTGAAGATAGTCTGCCAGATTGGGCGCTTGATGATCAGAGCTTTTCTGGAGTGGAACAAAGTGATAAGGCCATTGATGAAATTTCCTTTTTGCCACCGACCCAAAGAGGTGTTCCAAGGGATTTCGCCCAAGTTTTTGAAATACCTAAAGCAGATCAGAGTGCCTTGCAAAAGCTTGGTGAAGAGTTTAAGGCAGCATGTGACGAAGTTAAAGCAACTGCAGAAGCAAAAAGTCAGCAAGAAGGTTTTTTTGACCTCAACCAGCTTCTGAATTTAGAGCAAAAACCAACTCCAAAAGTTTCTAATCCAAACCCTAATGGCTCTGTCAGAGTTGAGAAGAATTTAGGTGTTAGGCCTGTTGAGTTTAGAAAAATTGAGCTAGTAAAGGATCTCCAGTAAAATGGAATTTCAGCGGGGGCAAATTCTCGTTGCTGAAGTCCTTGAGGTGCAAAGAGATGGCTCCCTTGTTTGTGAAGTGAATCAGCGACTTCACCGTTTTTCAAATCACACAGCCCTAACTTATAAAGTGGGACAAAAAATAAAGCTGCAGGTGACTCATGTTAATCCTCTGCAGCTTTCTTTATTTGAAACGCGAAAAAACTTTGAAAGACTTATTTAGAGCTCTCTTTAATAAAGAGAGTGATGTAGTGGCGAACCATGTATTCTGCTTTAAAGGGCTGCCCTTGATAAGTCCAAATGATTTCGCCAAATGGGCCCCACTTAGCTTCTAACAGGTGCTCATCCATCACGCTGGTATTGTTGTTAGATTCAGGATTGCCAGGAGTTGGGATAAAGTTTGTCCCAATAAAATTAAAGCGAATTGAAATTTGGCCCGGAGCTTTCAATGAGAAAATCATTTTAAAGCCATTACGAAACAGCATAAAGTCGGCATGAGTTTTAGCGATACCATAAATTTTGATACGACCGAGAGCAGATGGCTTTAACTCATTAAACGAAGATGCTGAATCTACAAAATCAGTTTTGATATTTAAGAGAAATTGGATGCTTTCTTGTAGAAGGGCTTTGGCTGGGTCCCAACCAAAACTCATATCGACCATTCCGGTCTCTTCCATTTGCTGTTCAGCTTTCACAAGTTCTTTAATCCAGCTGATATTTTCCATAATCCCCCCAAATGCAGATTTTTCGCTGCAATCTGTTATTTAGTCTTTTGAAGTCCAGTGTTCTTGTCAAGAATATAGTATTTAAAAACCTGAAATTTGCAGACTGAAGCGGCTGCTAAGGCGCTCGCCATCAACTCCATCGGGAGCTGAATAGAGCCCAAACACAAAACTTATTGGAAACATGTATCCCAATGTTGTTGTGAGGTGAGCTTCGCCGCCATAATTCCAAAATTGACGATTCATGGTCACTGGATAGTAGATTCCTTTTTCCAAGGAGGCCGCTCGCCCTTCCAGAGAAAGTCCATCTACGACCACGGCCGCCCAAATATTTTTTATAAAGTAGGGATCTGTTCCTGATCCACGGTAAATATCAGTTACGGGAAAGCGATATTCCAAATTTACTGAGGCCAAGCTGCGACCAAAAAATTCACCGGTATTATATCCTCTGAGTAAATATTGTGGCAGTGGGCTGTTAGAGTCCATCGTGTAGGCATCACTTTGAGCCCCATAAATATCAGAAATCTTTTCGGGGATATGAAAGAGATTGAGGCGAGCCATCATAGCGTGACGCTTGGGTAGCCATTTGCTGGTATAGGCTGTCACTCCAGCTTGGTATTGGTGATGATCAAGGAACTCATTCTCCGGCAGGTAGCGAGTGGCAGCAACATAGGTGGCCCAACCCTCTTCAGGACTGATTTGATCACCACCAAGGCTAAGATTATTCCAGCGCAAAAAGACAAAAGGTCCATTGCGTTTGACTTCAAAGTCAAAGAAGCTGCGCTCATTGTATTTCCAACCAACTTCCAAAGCGGAGTCTCTGACTAAGCGCCAAGTGTCTGGCAAAACGCTAAGCTGGTGGGCGCGATCCGTAATGATATTTTCAAAGTTACCTAAATAAGAATATGATTCTGCAGTTGCAAAGCCAATAGGTGTGTTGGTGCTGTTGTTGATATACTGGGCATTGATGCTCGTTTTTCCGAGGAGAGAATCGTAGCTAAGTGTTCCAGCATAAGTATGTTTCTTAAGGGGGTCATGACCACTGGTGCTAGCTTCTAGAACCAAGCCTCCTGTAGATGAGGAAGTCGTCAGAAAAGGAATCCAATATCGAGGTAGCAAATAGGATAGTCCATTATAGTCTTCCTCCTGCTTAATCACAGAAGAATCAAGAGAAGAGATTGGTTCAGGCGTGGGATAAGCTTCTTTATAGAGAGGGACAACTTGCGGTAAGCCTTCCTGCTCTAAAGATAAGAGTGATGCCTTCGGCAGTAATTTAATTTGAGGGCCATGACTCGTCATCTCGGTGTAGTAGAGATCACCATTAGTGGCATCAAAAGCATAGCCCAAGACTGATGTCAGGCTGTGGGTTTTTGCAAGTACTTGCTCTGGATTTTCGAGTTCATTTAAATCTGTAGCTAGGACATTGTAAGTTCCTGATGTGGCCGAGAGAAAATAGAGATTCTCTTTATCGATAGTGGCATGAAAGTTTGAGTGACCTAATAAGGTTAACTCTTTAGCTTGTTTTGAATCCTTATTGAAGATGTAAAGAGCTTCTCCTTGTTGAGTGCGTCTTAGAGAGTAGATGATCTCTTGTTGGCTCTTGTAGATGGGTAGTGAGATACGCTCACCAATTTGACTTTTTATAAAACATTGATGTTGTTTGGTGGAAATTTCAAATTCACAAAGTTCGGTTTGCCCAGAAGAAATTTTAACATACACAATATGCTTATCATCGAGACTCACACTAGCTTCACGGGCGCGGAGTCCAAAAGTGAGGCGATCTGTTTTTTTGTTATCCACATCATAAGTGTAAAGATCAGAATAGCGCTCGATGCGGTTAACGAAGTCGATTTTGTCATAAACTAAAATATTTTTGTCATGAAACCAAGAGGCGCGACTGATATTCCCGGTTGGGGGAGCTTCTTGATCTTGTTTCTTAATGCCGTGAAGGTTTTTATCTTCATCAGCGATGTCCCTGATTTCTTGTCCTTCAAAAAAGGTTTGTTGGCTTTCTTTGCGAAAAATTTTGAGAGATCGTTTATCTTTTCGATCTACCCCAACAAAAGCCATCAAGTGTCCTTTGGGGTGAATACTGGGGAGAGAGGTGTACTTCAGTTGCCACTGATTAGGGATGCCGTCGCTAGTGGTAACAGTCTTGAGTATTTTGATTTGTGCTTCGACTTTTTGATGCAAAGAAGAGAGGGCTTGATGGTAAAAGTTCTCATAGCTAGTTCCTAGATATCGAGTCGCTGGAGCTTCGATAAAGTAAGGCATACGACGAGAGTGAGCTCGATTGAGTTCATCGGCAACTTCATCATTTTTGTATTGTAAAGCGTGGGCCCAAAAAACAGAGCCAAATAAATAGGGTCGCATGCCTCGTGGCCAGGTTGGTGGAGCTTCGTTGATTTCTGCAATATCAAAATTGAAAAGTGAGCTCTCCAAGACAAAAGAGCGCAGCATGGCGTCTTGGTAAGTAGATCTCAACCTCCCACCACTAGAAAGTTTTGTCTCAAAGTGTACAGCAAGTCCTTCCTTCCACCATTGAGGTAACAACAGGTTTGGAGACAAAATACTTCCAAATATAGAGCGTAAGAATCCAGGAATACCCTCTGCTGGTTCAAAGTTAAGAATGTGTACATACTCGTGTACAAGGAGCTCTAAGATCCAATCGCCATACTCGCCAAGTGATTCTTGAGGTCCCGGGAGGACTGGATAAATCATGATGTGAGGGTAGGGAATTCTTGTTGCGTACCCATTAGTCTGATCTGTTTTGTCATTGAGAATGACTAAAGTTTTTGAGGGAAAATATTTAAAGTGTGGTTTGAGGAGTTGATGGGCGACTTCGAGTTTTTGGGCATAGATCTCTGCTAGACTTCGCTGCTCAGCATTAAAGACAATCTCAAAGTTCTCAGTATGGAGAACTTGATGATTCCATTGAGCAGGAACTTCTAATTGTGCATGTGATGACCATGAGAATAGGGACAAAAATCCAGCAGAAATTAAAAAAAATTTAAACATATTTAACTAGTTATCTGGTTCATCTGAGTTTGACAATCACTAGCGAGGTGCTACAGTTTATTTCTAGATTAACGCGATTGACTAAGGAGGATCACATGTTACGTCGTATGTCTGTCGCTATCCTTGCGATGGCTTTTATTGTTGGATGTAAAGGAAAGCAAACTCAAACTGATGAAGGTGTTGGTGGTGGTGCTCCTGGTATCGACTCCGCAGCGCTCAGTTTTGACCCAATGGGTAGCGACTCAGGTAAGATTGCTGGACTAAAGACCATATTCTTTCCATATGACCGTTCCACTTTGGATGAGACAGCGAAGGCTGATCTTGCTGCCAATGCTGATTGGATTAAGAGAAATGGTAATGTAAGAGTGCAAATCGAAGGTCACTGTGACTCTCGTGGCACTATTGAGTACAACGTTGCTTTAGGTGAAAGACGTGCTAATGCAGTTAAAACCTACCTGGTTGGTTTAGGTGTACCTGCTGATCGTTTAGCAATCATCAGCTATGGAGAAGCCTTTAGTGCAAGGTGAAACTGAAGAGGCATTTGCTCGCAACCGCCGCGCAAACTTTGTTCCTGTTCAGTAATAAATAGGTGGTGGTGTGAGACAGCTTCTCATAGTCTTGTTTTCAATAAGCTTATTGAGTTGTCAGACTACACCTCCGCCAGTTGAAGAGTATGCATTAGCCCGAGCTGCCATCGAAGCAGCTCGAGTTGTTCAGGCCCCTAGACATTCCCCTGGGCATTGGCATAACGCCGAAGAATCTTACAGAAAAGCCAGATACCACTATCGTGAGCGTGAGTACCGTTTAGCCCGCGATTTTTTTATTAAAGCCAGGGTTTCAGCAGAGAAAGCAGAGAACTCAGCGCGCTTTATTAGGCAGAAAACTGGAGATATTTTATGACAACTTTCAATGTGATCATTATTGCCTCTATGGCACTTCTTTTAAATGGCTGTTTAAAAACACGTGGATCATTAAAATCATCGGATCAGAGCTCCGTACCTCAGCAACAAACAGCAGTTATGCAAAAAGCAAATCAGGACGCTCTTCGCTTGGCAGAACTAGAAGAGCAAATTCGTATGCTCACTGGCAGGGTTGAGGAATACGAAAATCTATTACAGAAAAAGAACAGTGAAGTAGAGACAAATTTAAAGAATAAAGAAACGCGTAATGCTGAGCTTGAAGGAACTTTGACGGCCTATCAAGAAGCATTAGCCAAAATGGAAGGTCAAATCACGCAGCTCAATGCTGAGCTTCAGCTACTTCGAGCACAAAAGAGTTCTGCAGCAACTGCTACGGAACCTGAAGAGAGTGGTAAGAGTGGTAAAGCGTTATCAGGTAAAACGGCCTTTGAAGACGGGCAGAAATTTTTTGATAAGAAGGATTGGAAACAAGCTATCTTAAGTTATCAAAAGTATCGTGATGAGTACCCTAAAGGTAAGAGCTTTCCTGAAGCGACCTATAAAATAGGTGTCTCATTCCAAGAGTTAGGTATGAAGGATGAAGCTAAAACATTTTATGAAGAAGTGATTAGTAAGTATCCAAATACAGATTCAGCTCGTAGAGCTAAGACACGAATGAAGTCTTTAAAATAATGATCAAAAGAGTCCTAGCAATTGAAACCAGTTGTGATGACACTTCAGTGGCCATTGTCGATCATGATGGTCACGTGGAAACCTTAGTGTCAGCAACTCGAGACTTGGACCATGCCCCTTTTGGTGGCATTGTTCCAGAAATTGCCTCGCGCAATCACTCCCTCTATTTGTTGCCTCTTGTAGAGGAGGCTCTTAATAAAAAAAACTATTCATGGTCAGATATTGACGGCATTGCCGTCACGAATAGGCCGGGTTTGATGGGAGCCCTCATTGTGGGGGTAATAACTGGTAAATCCCTTTCGCAAGCTTATAATTTGCCTTTTGTTGGAGTAAATCATTTGGAGGGGCATTTAGTAGCTCCTCTTCTTAAAGATGAAACCTACACGCCACCTGCAGAATTTGCCTATCCCTATCTTGCATTGGCGATTAGTGGGGGGCATACGAGTTTGTATTTAGTTGAGGACTTTGCAGAATACAAATTATTAGGATCGACTAAGGACGATGCAGCTGGAGAGGCATTTGATAAATTTGCAAAGATGGCTGGCTTGGGCTTTCCTGGGGGAGTTCGGGTAGATCAGTTGGCAAGATCAGGTAATCGCACTGCTTTTGAATTTCCTCGAAGTATGATTCATGATCCCACTTTTGATATGAGTTTTTCTGGATTAAAAGCCTCGGCACAACGCTTGTTAGAAGCGATGACCTCTCAAGAAATAGAAAAAAACTTGCCGGATCTTTGTGCTTCTTATCAAGAGGCTATCGTGGATGTTCTGATTGCAAAGTTAGATAGAGCCGCAAAAGAGTTTGGTTTAAAACGTGCCATCTTGACTGGAGGAGTGAGTGCAAACTCTCGACTGCGTGAACGAGCTGATGAGTGGGCGCAAAAGAGAAGAATCACACTGATTTCTCCTCCACTTCGTTATTGCACAGATAATGCTGCGATGATTGGTTATGCTGGAATCTTAAGGCTGAATCGGGGCGAACAGTCTCCATTGTCATTGTCGCCCTCACCAACACCATGGGAAAATGATTTTAAATGAATACACTCTCTGCCCGCGAACGACTGAATCAAGCCATTGGAGAATTAGGCATTGCTGCCAAAAAGTCTCTTGGGCAAAACTTTTTAGTCAGTGATCATGTTATTGATAAAATCATTGAGCAAGTGATTGCCTTTAAACCACAAAAACTGATTGAGGTAGGGCCTGGGCCAGGGGCACTTACCGATAAGCTCATTGAGTTAAAAGTGCCAATCCAACTTCTTGAATTAGATAGTGTCATTGCTGATTATTGGCGCAAAAAGAATATGAATGTCTTAGAAGTGGATGCTCTTAAGCATGAGTGGGCTGAATTTTATGGAGCCGAGAAGATTGTATTAGTGAGCAATCTTCCCTATCAAATTTCATCGAGCATTGTGATAGATCGTTCTCTGGAAAATCCTGGTTTGGAGAATATGGTCCTGATGTTTCAAAAAGAAGTTGCTCAAAGAATTAAAGCTCAGGCGAGATCAGATGCTTACGGTTTGTTGAGTGTGATTGCTCAGACTTTTTGGTTTATCGAGACTGTTGTTGATGCCGGTCCCAAGGATTTTGATCCAGCTCCCAAGGTGGCTTCGCGTGTTTTAGCCTTTACGAGACAAGATAATTTGATTACAAATCGACGGGGTTTTTTGCAATTTGTTAAAGAGGCCTTTGCTCAGCGCCGAAAGCTGCTCAAGTCCAATCTGCGCACCTGGATGGGTTCTAGAAGAATTGAAGAGCAACTGTTAATTGACTGGCTTGCAAAAAAGGGGTTTAAAGAGACCGCTAGGGCAGAAGAACTGAGTCCTAAGCAGTTTGTGGAGCTCTATGAGTATTTTAATCATCCAAGATAATCGCAAAGCTAAATTTGACTATCAGATTATCGAAACCTTTGAGGCGGGAATGGTCCTTACGGGAAGTGAAGTAAAATCTCTGAGAGCAAAGTCCGTGCAATTGAAGGACTCCTACATTTCATTTCGTGGGGACGAGGCATTTTTGCAAAATGCTCATATCGCCGAATATAAAGCTAGCTCTTATAACAACCATGCTCCAGAACGTTTGCGAAAACTATTATTAAATCGCAACGAACTTAATGAGATATTTGGAGCACTCCGAGAAAAAGGCCTCTCCTGCGTGCCACTCAAAATTTATTTTAAAAATGGCAAAGTAAAGCTAGAGATTGCATTGGTTAAAGGAAAAAAGGCTCACGATAAACGTGAGAGTATTAAGAAGCGCGACGTGGAAAGTCAGTTACGTTCGACTTTACGTCGGTCACGATAATATTATTTTCTGTAACACTTCCCAATCTGTCTTCATAAATTTTCATAAGAGAACGCCAATTGGCAAAAGCCTCACGATCCTTGGGATCAATATAGAGACCCGATAATAATTTGTACTCTTGTTCTAGATTTTGTTTGAGGGATCTTTGCAGAAAATCATAAGTCATAGAAAATTCTTTGAGATCATCTTCGCTAGAGGATTCAAATTCTGATACTTGCCAATTGCCACGAGTAAGCTCTTTCATGTGAGCCTCCATGCGAATAAGGGGAGTCATCAATTTTTGGGTCAATCGTTTGCTCAAATAGAGTGAAGAGGCGATGACAGTGATAACAGTTGCAATAAAGAAGAAACTTAGGCCAGACATTTCTCTTTCTAGATAGGTGAGGAGTGAGGGACTGACGTCATAGGCTAGATTTTGTAGGAGTTTAAAATTTTGAAATGCAAAATAGTAAGCGGGGATCAAAAAGAGCAAAATACTACCGGTGAGCACGGTCATGAGATACCAAGAATAACGATACTGAAAGCTTTTGTAGAAAACATTCTTTTGTTGATGTTCGTTTCCTACGGGTTGAGGTGATGTGGTTCGACGTCCGTATAGCATTTGTCTTCCTTCAAGTTGAAAATCCTATCAACTGCATTTACTCTTAAGGTATCGGTCAAAAGAGGTAATAAAATGAGACAATTTGGTACTAAGTCTAGTCCTGATTTCATGAGCGCTTTTTTAACAATATTCTTTGTTTTTCAGGCTCCACTTTTGTCTCAAAGCGAAGAAATTTCTCTGACCAAGGATCGTAAAGAACTAGAAAGCTTGAGAGAACAGATTCCAGCAGAGAAAAAAATTATAAATGATGAAAGAGCATTTTTGGACGAGCTTTTTGCAAATGAAAGTGCAAAGCCTTTTGAGATTCGCTCAAAGTTTAATAAAGAATTACAAAAAAAGAGAGAACAATTTAGCAAATCTTTAGAAAAAGAGAGAAAAGAATTTACAGCTAAAACCAAAGATGAACGGGATAGATTTCAAAAACAACAGAGAGAAAAAAGAGATCTCACTTTTAAAAGCACAAAAGATTCTGAGAGGCGTAAAGAGGTTCTAGCAGAGTTTGAATCAGAACGAGTGAAATTTAATCAAGAGCAAAAAGATAGGCGTGATAGTTTTGAACAAGAAGTAAAATCCAAGCGCAATGATTTTAATGACAAAGTGAAATCCACGACAGAAATTTTTAATCAAAGGTTAAAAGCATTTACTGAAAAGCAAGAACAAATAAAAAAAGATCAAAAGCTTCCCAGCGAAAAAAAACAAGTCGTAGAGTCTTGGAAAAACGTCGATCAGCAATTCGAACACATCAAAAAGAAATCCCCAGTAGATCTCAACCAATCTCAACAATAGGCCTCCCAATTAAACTCTCGATGCTAGATCGCCTTGCTATTGTGTGGAAAGCCTAGGCATTGCGGCTGGGGCGCAGGGAAGGGGGCGGGGACTTAGGGAGCATTCTTTTTATGAAGCGCGCCCATCCATGGGCTCGCCAGCATGGCCCTTTGGGCCAACGCCTCCGGCTTGCTGGAGGCTTCATAAAAGGAATGC
>JBKHVM010000031.1:0-28872 GCA_046570065.1 Bdellovibrionia bacterium | reverse complement strand
ATGATGGTACCAATGTTTTGATATTTGGAGCTACGGGTGTTGGAAAGACTTTTTTAGCAACCGCAATTGGCAACCACGTCTGTCGCTGCGGTCGAACCGTGATGTTTATGAAAATGAATCTGCTTCTGGAAAAATTAGCATTGGCTCGCGCAGAGGGGAGCTACTTGAATTTGTTAAAGAGAATCAGCGCCACAGATTTATTGATTGTCGATGACTTCGGAATCAAAGCCCTGACAGAACAGCAGTTCCAAGATTTTTATGATGTTCTTGGAGAACGAGAATCAGGAAAGTCCACAATCGTAACAACCCAGTTGCC
Organism: Bdellovibrionia bacterium; assembly: GCA_046570065.1. Classification (GTDB taxonomy): domain Bacteria; phylum Bdellovibrionota; class Bdellovibrionia; order Bdellovibrionales; family Bdellovibrionaceae; genus JBKHVM01. Next base: position 28,556 of record JBKHVM010000031.1, on the reverse strand, counting down.
AGCCGAAAATTGGAATGAAGTTATCCAGGATGCTTTAGTGTGTGAAGCGATCTCGGATCGCCTAACGGCGCAGGCAATTAAACTTAACGTTAAAGGCCCCAGCAAGCGCGGCGAAAGGAAGAAATCATTGACTGACGAAGAGGTTCATGGAAATTAACAGCGTCCCTTCGGTCCGCCACCCTTTGGGTGGTCAGATGTCATGAAATCTGGGTGGTCAAATCGGTGAAATCGGACACTTTGAGCTTTCTTGTTTCGATTTAGAATCCAAAGCGTTACACTAATATTAGTTGTGTAAAACATATCTTGGGGAAGGACCAAAATTGCCTCTACAAGATGATTTTCAATCAATTTACGTCTGATCTTGTATTCTTCGCCACCACCAGAAAGAGCGCCATTGGCAAGAATGAATCCTGCCACACCATTTTGACTGAGCTTGCTGGCCATATTGAGAATCCAACCATAGTTGGCATTACTCTTTGGTGGAACATCGTAACCTTGCCAGCGAGGGTCATCAGTTAATTCGTTTTCAGCACGCCAGTCCTTCTGGTTAAATGGAGGATTAGCCATGATGTAATCAGCCTTTAGGTCTTTATGTTGATCATCGCTAAAAGTGTTGGCAGCTTTTTCTCCCAAATTTCCTGCGATTCCGCGTATAGCAAGGTTCATTTTGGCTAGTTTGTAAGTGGCGTTTGTGAATTCTTGTCCATAAATGGAAATTTCTTTTTTGTTCCCATGATGAGCTTCAATAAACTTAATACTCTGAACGAACATACCTCCAGAGCCACAAGCTGGGTCATAGATAATGCCTTTATATGGCTCAATCATTTCCGCAATCAAGTTTACGATTGTTTTAGGCGTATAAAACTCGCCTTTACCTTTTCCTTCAGCAAGTGCAAATTTTGAAAGAAAGTATTCATAAACTCGCCCTACGAGGTCATGCTTTGGATCTTTGAGCGTATCGATATTGTTAATTGTATCAAGAAGTGATGCAAGCTTGGTCGATTCTAACCCCAAGCGAGAGAAGTAATTGTCTGGCAATGCACCTTTTAGTGATTTGTTGTTTTTCTCAATTGTATGTAGAGCAGTATCAATAATCAGAGCTAAGTCAGATTGCTTTGATTTTTTTATTAGATAACTCCAACGACTTTTCTCATCCAAAAAGAAAACATTATCTTTGTTGTAAAACTCAGGCATCTCTAGATATTTTTCTTTCTTATCAGCAATAAGCTTTGCACGCTGAGCTTCAAATTTATCAGCTGCAAATTTTAAAAAGATAAGGGAGAGCACAATATGCTTATACTCGGCAGGTTCAACGCCTCCTCGAAGCTTATTAGCTGCATCCCAAAGAGTTACTTCAATAGGTTTATCTTCAACTTGTTTTTTTGCTTTAGGTGCACGCTCTACTTTTGCAGGAGAATCTTTTTTGGTTTTTTCTTAATAATCGACTCAATAACTTCGTCATGCAGATCAATTTTCATTTTTGCCGACACAAGTTTTTGAACTTTTACAACTGCCTGAATGTATTCAATTTGCTCTTGCAGCGTGAATCGGTCCCAGTTGTCGTTACTCTTTTGTCGATTATGTGACTTGAGCAAAATTTGAAGATTGTCTGGGTGATGTTTTCCTGGATCTTTTGGATTCAAAATAGCTTTTGCATGCTCAAGTTCAAAATCTAGATTAAAGAACTCCTTTAACTGTCTAATTATAGCGTCCAGCTCTGCAATTCGATATTTTTCCTTAGTTCCTAGAGTATCTTCATCTGTTTTGATTCTTTGAGCACGAGTAAGCGGTTCAAGGTCAGATTCAATTTCTCTTTCCTCGTAATTCGCAGCTTCAGATTCAGATAGAACTCGCACTCGCTTCGGACGTTCGGACTCGTCAACTTCAATTTGACCGGCAAACCTTCCTGTGGATACTGCGGAGCTAATTCTAGCTGCAATTTCTCTTATACCAGTTGAGGGACGTTTGTGTTTCCTTGCCTCGTCATTTGCCTTTTCGAGAATCTCTGGAAACATTTCTCCGACCTTTAGGGCCCAGTCCGATACTGTAGTCCAATCATTGATTGCGGTCAGGGCTTCCAAATAGCTCTCTGACATTGAAGGTGCTGTGTTTGTCTTTTTAGCCATGTTGCTGATCCTGTTGTTTCTCTAATGATGTAGCCCCGCCAGACATAACCCACTGATCCACCTCAGAAGGTTTAAACTTCCAAAGTTTGCCAATGCGGTGAGCTGGGATTTTTTTGCGTTCTAGCCAACGATAGATGGTCTCTTTAGAGACCCCTAAATATTCGGCGATTCCTTCGACTGATAGCCAAGGCTGCAATTCCATAAACACACTCCATGTGCTGTTGATAAACAAAATTGTGACTGACTAATGATGACCAGTAAAGACAATGAAAGATAAATAATGCCGCGCAAAATAAAATACCCAGCTTCCACTGGGTATTTCGACTAAAAATAGAGCTATTTACTTAAGACTATTTGATTTCAGCCCAAGATTTCAAATCTTTTGAATCTTGAAGGGCCTTCATCACAGAAGCATCAACCATCAAATCAGCTTCAGGCATTTCAATTTTTTGAACTTGCCATTTTTTATCGACCAATTGGCCGTAAGCAAATTTAACAAGGCCATCTTTTTGACCCATGTTGAAGATAATTTCTGGTGTTTTCATATTAAGCCCGGAGGGCATCAAAACAGTGTCATCGATATTCGCTTTAACAGCCATGACTTTGGCCATTACGCCGCCGCCACCGCCGCCACCAGCGAAGCTTGAAAATGAAACTAAGGTTATTGCGATCGAAAGGATGTATTTCATTGCGGTCATATTATTGCCCCTTTCTTTTGGTGTCATGTGCTTTTATGACATCGACGCCAGTGAAAGTGATATTGTAAATTGCGTCATTGGCTGATTTGTTCTCTTGAGACTTTTGAAATGCCTTATCAAAGGCAGCCTGAATATCTTTATAAAGCTCGACAATGATGTCTTTATTTCCAGCCAAGAATCTGTGGTCATAAGCGATTGTCGTATCGACGTGCATTTCGTTAAGGATCTGCTGAGAAACCACCGCATGCTCTTCGATAATGTCAGCTTTGCCTTTGCCGCTCCAGTCGAAACTAGAAAACTCTTTTCCCTTAACTGGGTTGAAAGAGCCATTTTCTTTCTTCAAATATCCAAGGACCGTCAAGCCCTCCAGAGCTTCAACGGCTTCCTCGACAGAAACACCTGTCTTTTTTGAAATCCACAATGGCGACGGATTGAAGTCGCATAAATCGAATGCTGCAAAAACAGTCCACCATTTTGTATTACGTTGAAAAGCATCTTTTGCTTCAGCGTAACCAATCTGTTCGGATGAATTTCCAGCGCTCAGAGTTTGAGATGCATGAGTATCTAGTTGCATCAGTTCCTCCTCACGGTTTTGATTTTAGATTTAAAGTCATTAACTACATCAAGTGCAGCAGTGATCTCTTTTTTCTGCTTTGTCTTCATTCGCGAAGAAAGAGAATCAATAAATGTCTTTGCTGAAATTGGATCTGCCTCTTTCAATAGGTACTCAATGGCTTGTCCCACAGATTTACTTTCTTTCTTGCGACCGATTAACTTTTCAACTTCGCTTTCAAGGACATCTTCAAGACTGATTTCTAGGGTCTCTAGTATTTTTTCAAGAGATGAGATCCGAATATCGGTTTCGCCGGACAAGAATTTACTTAAATTAGAGGGATGGATACCAGCGCGCTCAGCTAAATCAGCTTGAGAAGCACGGCGAAGCCGAATGACTGTATCTACAAGAGCAGCGACTCGTGACAATTATCCCCCCAGATAAGAACCAAAAGTATGAGCAATTTTTTGGCTTTTAAAGCAAAGGCTTGGCGAATTGGCAAATAAATTGGCTATTAGACTTCATGCGACAAAGTTTAATTGAAACCTCTAGAGCCTTTGATGGATAACCCTTTCACGGCACAGAAGTTAATTGAGCGACGTAAATTGTTAATCTCTGAGGCCAAAATTACAGAAACTTAAAAGAGAACACAAATAACAGGAGGATCGAATGCGACAGTATATTGCCGCAATGGCCGTGCTTTGCCTTTTTTTGATTCTGGGGTGTGCCCAGTTCAAAGATGAAAACGCACCTGATGAATCCCAAAAGGTAGCCCAAAGCGGAGAAAAAGTGACCGCACAGAACCTTTCGGACTTCATCAAGATCGAAGTTCAGCCAACCACTAAGGCTGAAAAATATGTGGTTTATTTTGGCTGGCCCAAAATGTCCGAGGCTGTGCGAGTTCGCATCCGTATGGAGCAAATCTTAACTATGGTGGATGCAAATCAAACCACATTTTCTCATGAGGTGAATCACAACCAAACTTTGACTTACACTTTTGATTTACTGGGCTCGAACAATTTAATTGAAAAGACTTTTTCTAAACTTGTGAAGGTCCCACGGGACTTTGTCGTTCGCGAGGGCCAAAATCAATTTACAGAGAACACTAAACTAAACATCCAGCGTTTGTTTTTAAGTAGCAGCACTCCCTTAACGACAAACGGATTCAATGTTGAAATCATCACGAATGAACTGATCTCCGATAAAGGAATCATTCAAACATTTCCAGAAGGCTCAAAGGCTTCCTACAGTACAGACGGAAAAAGTGGCGGCAGTATTGTCATCAAGGCAAAGTCTGCTGCGGGGCAAATGAAAGCTTATATGCGCGGACAAAACGGTGGCGATGGCCTCAAGGGTGAAGCCTATTCATCTCGTGCTGCCGATGGGGCTCCTCCTGGACCTGGGACAATGGAATGTTCATGCCTTCGCTGTCCTTACAATACATTCATGAAATTGATCGAAACTGCGGATGCACAACCGATGGCATGCTTTTGCGATACGATTGGCTCAGATGGTGGCAATGGCGCCGCTGGAGCAAAAGGTCGTCAAGGTGGCCGCGCTGGTCATGGCGGCGATTCTGGTTCGCTTAAAGTTGAAATTGCAGATGGCTCTGCCTTTCTTATTCAAACAGATTCAAAAATTGGATTTGCAGGAACTCCTGGCGAAGGTGGCGATGGTCAACCTGGCGGTGTCGCTCTTGGTTCAAAGACAAGATGCTCAGGTCGTGTTGGATCAAATGGTCCAGGTGGTCCCAAAGGTGATGTCGGCGATTCAGGTATCGATGGGAAAACCGGACCGATTTGCATTTACATAGCTTCGGAGGGAAAAAATGACTGCTACTAAAGTTCTCTTACTGCCATTTCTGCTTTTCGCATTAAGTGCTTGTTCATCTTTGAATACCAGAAACACAATTCTAAGAGACATGGCGATTGGCGCTGCTGTCGGCACACTAGTGGGACAAACGAAGTCTGACAATCGTGAAGCCTATACAGCGATGTACGCAGGAATTGGCGCAGCTTCGGCTGGTGCAATCAGCGCTATTTTGAATGTGCCTGATGAAGATCAAATCAAAAAAGAAAACGAACAACTAAAAGCTCAGGTCCGTAAGTTTGAAAAGCAATTGCAGCCCCAGCTTGTTCAGCAAGGGAATTCTTTATTCTCTTCGCCAATTCCAAAAGAAGTTTCCTCTCTGGTCGAGCCCGGAGAATGGAAACGCTACAAGCTGGATCAATGGGTTCAGGATCAGAACCAACCAAACACTTGGTACAGACAGGTTGAGATGTTTGAAATCATCCCACCTGTAGCTCGCTAACATTTAAAGGAGAAAACATATGAATCGAATTATTAGGATCTACAATTTATGCCTGACTGCAATCATTCTTGTTTTATCAAACCCAGCTCTTGCTAACAGGCTTGAAGAAGCCGCTGTTCGCGGACAAAGCATCGTGATTTCCATCGGCCAAGTCACGGCCGTCATCGGCATTGTTTTGGGTGGCATAGCCTTATCCATCGGTATGGCCAACGTGGGCCGCATGGTTTTAATGAGTGGAATCATAGGAGCGGCAGCCACTTTTGGAGGTCCGGCAGTTATTGATGTCGTTAAGGAGATTTTCAGATGAGAGAGCGTAAGACTTCACGAGTCCTGAACGATGAGTCCTATTTTCTTGGGCTATCTTATAATGACATTTCAGGTGCCGGCGTCTTTTTGTTGGGGCTCATTATCTTATTCAAAGCCTTAGATATAAAAAACATGATTTGGGCCTTGTTGATAACAATACTGGTTCTTGCCTCAATAATCCCAATTCGTCTTCAATTTCGCAGAAAAATTATTCGCGATTCATTTCAATACCTTTTAAGAAATGGAGTAATTCGTGTTTCAAAAAATCATCGAAACAAATAATTTACAGGACCTTTTCATTCACACTCTTGATAACGGCACCTTAATTGCCGGTTTTGAAGTGGATCTATTTGATGAAGAGGTTTTTGGCCTTGGGAATACTGAACAGATGCTTCAAAGTCTTTTGCGAGATCTTCCGCAAGGTCGAACATTAAGAATCTATCTCAAATCTGAATATGCCACAGAAGAATCTTTCGACCATTCTCGTACTGAGGCCATAAAATCAATAGGATTTGTAAGAAACCGCGCCTTTGTTTTTTTGGAAAAGCCCGCAAAAATGGACCTCGGCTACTTTATCAAAAGAACTCAACCGCAAAAGCAGGCTATCCTAACAGACTTCAATATCTTGAAAGACAATGGCATTAAAATAAAGCCACTGAATAAGTCAGAAATTGAATCGATATTTCCTGTCATTAAAGACGAAGTGAATCACGCATTTCAAACCATCGATCTTGGACCGAACGTAGTGAGCGTTTTACGTCTGGTTAAACAATCTGAGTTTGGAATGGATTTATCTACTCTAAGTCATATCAAAGATGGGTTGCCACTGCCTTACATTATTGGTTGCTCCATTCAGGCTGTGAATCAAACAGAGGCTGAAACATTTTTAAGACGAAGATCTAAACAAAATGCGATGGCTACTGACTTAAATGAAAATCGCAAATTTTCAGAAGCTCAAAGTGATCTGGAAGATATTAGTCTTAATGGTTCAAAACTTTTTCGTTTTGAGTGGCAATGCCTGATTTCACGCAACTCTGAAGAATACCTTAGGCAGGATCGAGAAGAGATAAAGCGCAAACTTGAACCACTGGGTGAAATCTATATCGAAAGTGTCGGTGCCCTTGAAAGTCTAAAGAGCTTTTACCCTGGTGAAGAACCTCATTTCACTCTTTTAGAAAAAGACTCAACCCTTATAACTTATATGCCACTTGTTTCCCGTGGTGATGCTAAATCCAATGTGAAAGTCATGAAAAGGTCGCTGGCCTTACATCGAAAAGATGAATCACTGACTTATGTGAATATTTTTGACCCAGCCTACGAATCTTTTTCGTGGTGTATCTTCGGAAGACCCGGAACTGGCAAATCAGTTTTAACAAATGCGATCACAAGAGCTCTTGTTTATGACCCACAAGTGAAAGTGATTAAAATTGATGTCGGAGGAAGCCACTCGCGCGAAACAGAGATGCTTGGCGGTGTTGAGAAAACTCTGAATCTGAATGAGCCCACTGGAATCAATCCATTCAATGTCATTCACGAGCTTGGCCCTACAAAAGAAGCGGTTCAAATTTTAGCCGCATTTATGGAGGTACTGATTCTTGAAGAAGGAGAATTAAAACTTTCAAAAACCATGAAGTCTGATCTTGAAAGGGCTATTTTGGCCTATGCCGAGAAAGTAAAAAGCAGTCTCTCGTTGGATGATTTCTATCGCAGCTCGCAAGATCTTCCTCGGAAAGAGCTGTTTCAGCGTTGGGTCGGCTCCGGCGTGTATGGGAATGCCTTCGCGCCTACGGCGAAAAGCTCGCCAGAGCTAGACAGCAACCTCACTTACTTTAACTTTTCTAAAATCAGTCAGGCTCTCGATCCAGACTACGCGCAAGGTGGCCTTGCGGCTGTGATGGCGCAATTCAATTTAGAAATGCTTAAAAAGGCCGAGCATAAGAAGAAAATTGTTTTTATTGCAGATGAAACACCTTTCTTTATTAAAAAGTGCTTTTCCTTCTTTAATTTGTCGATTGCGAACGTCAGAAAAGAGGGCCACGGTTTTATCACAGTCGCTCAGAAGTCAGCCCATGTCGTTGTCGATGGCGACACCGGCATTTTAGACAATTCACCGAACCGAATTTACTTTTCCGCTGATGGCGATGATGAAACATTCATCGGTCGAAATCAGTTGACCCATGAATCAATTGAAAAAAATTAAATCTCTTAGACGTCAACAAGGTGAATTCTCTGAATGTCTTCTGAAAGACAACCAAGGAGAAAAAGTACTAAAAATCAGACTGAATGCTCAAGAATATTGGGCCTATACATCAAAGGATGAAGACCGCAGAAAATATTACGAGCTAAAAGCAGCTTGTCCGAATTTAAGTTTGCAGGAGATCGTGAGATGTTTGTCTTTTGCATAGTTTTTCTTTTTTCAGTTCCAAGCTTCGCTTTTTTAGATTTTATTGGCGAACAAGCCAAAAAAGCTGTTGAAGTTGCTGCTTATGTCGATGCCGCCTCTGAGCTGGCAAGCGAAGTTGCGCCAGACAAGGATCTTGAAAACGGCGCTAAGGACCTACAGAAACGTTCTGAAGCCCTAAGATCCGATGCTTCAAACATTCGATATATGAGTCGAAGCACTCAAACTATCTTGAAAGGACCAGACTGGTCATCAAGGCGTTTAGAAACCAACATTCGCAGCACAACTGATTATATCCGAAGACTTAAGAGACTTTTGATCCGAGCTGCTGCGCTTGGAACTGACGGAGCGATTGCTCTTAACACCACCGAGACTAATGTGGCCCTAAACGAAGTCCAAAAGAATCAACAAGCCATGATTATGCAAAATGCGGACGCTCAGCTTCGGGATATGGAACGCGAGCAGGAAGAATCTAGGCAGTGGACGGCATTTTCGAATCAACAGCGAAAACTAAGAAATAAAGAGGCTGATCGTGGAAAGCTATAGCAGCCTTCATCAAATATGCGTGCAAGTATTTGAAGCCGTATCAAAAACGACAACGATTTTTATTCTGCCGCTTTTTATGATGAGGATAGTTTTCTCAAACATCCTTGGCGAAGGAACTAAGGTTTTTGGAATTCTTAAGGGTACAATCATTTACTTCTGCCTTGTCGCAGCTTTCCCTTTGATTATTGAAGTTTTGTTTTCAATTCCTGAATCCTATTTGCCAAAATATAATTCTTTAGCCGCGCTAACAAATGATGCTCCCGAATGGTCATCATCAAGTATTATTCCGTTTGCTGTAGATCGAATCTTGGAAGTCTTGTTAGCTGGCCTTTATTGGATTGCTTACTACCTTCATATTTTCTTTATGATCGTCATGTGTTCAATGGCACCCATTGTGTTTCTAAGCAGTACTTTGTTGGGATTGGGTCTTGGACTTGAAATATTTCTGGGACTTTTGATTGTCGGAAGTTCGTGGCCAATTATTTGGTACGGATTTGATCAGGTTCACACGCATTTAGTGACCGCACAAACAGATGAGTTCGGCGCAAAATGCTTAGAATTACTTTTGACCTTGTTCAAAGGGCTTTCGCCAGTCGCATTTGCGTCAATTGCCATCAAAAGCCCTCCAGGAAGAGCCATTACAAGTGCAGCAAATGCATCTATCGCTTCAGGCAAGTGGGCTGCGATGAAAATAGCACCGGCACCCATGCGAAACATTTCTAATTTTTTAAACAATTCGAAGGTTTCAAATTTCGAAAGAGGTCGATCAAAGTCATCTTACAAAAATTCACCATCAAACAATCCAACCAGTGATTCCAACAGGCTTGCGAAAGCAAAATTTCAGCAATCAAGTGAGCGCAAGCCAAAATCACCACCACCAACACCTAACCAAAAAGGAGACGTAAAAAATGAGAATCCACGCCCAAGAGATATTCAAGCGTAATATCCAATTCATTTTATTTATTGCCATGGCATTCATCTGCATTATCAGTTCGCTATTGAGCTTTCGAGCTATAAACAAAGCTACTAGACCTGTTATTATCGGTATTGATGCCAATGGCACAAGAATCGTCACAGAAGCAACTGATCCTATCTATAAAACTGAAGCTGTCGCATTCATTCAGAAATTCTTTTTTAATGCCTACAATTTTGATTCTAGGAATTTCTTCAAACGTCTCGGGTTTGCAACCACCTTGATGAGCGAAGATTTATGGAAGAAGAAAGAAAAGGAAATCATTGATTTAAAGTCAAAGGTAGAACGCGATCAAATTGAGCTTGCTGGGCAAGTAATGAAAGTCACCAAGGATGAAGCCGGAGTTTACCACGGTTTGGTTCAGATCAAGGAAAAGACCAGACTTAATGAGCAGGAACATAAAGTCATTGTTTCATTAAAGCTTAAAACGGTTCCTAGAACCTCAGAAAACCCATTTGGCTTGGAGGTTGATTCTTATGAAGAATCTCTTGTTCGTGATTAGTGTGATAACAGGCGCGCTTGCGGATACTTCGCTGGCCCAAGTTGATAGAATTCAGTCCATGCGCTTTGATAAAAGCCAGGTGCAACGAATATATTTGGCCCCTGGATTGGGATCGATCGTGTTATTTCCCTGTGCTCTGCAGGAGGTCTTCATCGGTCGCAGTGAAGACCTTAAAGCGCAAATTTCACCAAATCATAAGAAGACGATGTTTTTGAATTTGAAACTAAACTCATCACTTCCAACAAATGTGATCGTCAGATGTTCTCCTGAAAGAAACATCTTCGTATTCGATGTGATACCGAGCCGAAGCCGTCATCAAGACCTTGTTGAAATCAGAAGTTCTTATGGTCGGCCCAATATGGTTGGAGGTCAAAACCTACAACAGGTTACTCAAACCAAAACTATAAACCGCTTGATCGTAAAAACGCCGGAACTGATCGAAAATGGAGGTCGCAAATGATTTTACTACTGATAAGTTTATTCTGTTCGGCCAAGGAATTACCAGGCGAAGAGATTTGGGTGGCTCCACCTGCTCTAGAGGTTAAACTTTCTGACCCACAGGTGGCGACTCCAATCAGTACGCCAGCACCTTCACTTTCGACGGAACCTGCTAAAACAATTGAGATAACAACATCTCAGGAAATTCCAAAAAATAAAAGAAAGGTGAAAAAATCAAATGGTCAAAAGGCGGTAATTGTTTATGGAAACATTCCACCTGAGTATTTTGTGGCATCTTCAAGGCAATCAACTGCGTCTGAATTGGTACAACCGCCAAAAGGCTCAAGTGAGCTCTTTAGAGGAATCAAGGTAGGCGACATCTTAGAGGTAAGTGTTCCGCATTCGGTGATCGCATTCCCAGATGAAAAATCCCCAGTTATCGGTGCCGCTGATAGTGGGCAACTTTCTGGATTTAAGTTTGTTGGCGAAAGCTATTTAGAGAAAAACAGCAAAAGGATTTTCATTAACTTCACAAGACTCGTAATTGGACAACAAGTATTTGATCTCAAAGGTGTCGGAGTCACTAGCGAAGGACAACCGGGCCTAACGGGAGAATATCATTCACGCGAGGCTGAGTATTTCACTGGTGATTTTATCGCAAGCTTTGCGGCTGGGTATTTTGATGGTCTTGTGCCCAGAAGGACAAATGCTTTTGGCCAAATTGAAACAGATCAATCCGTTGATAGTGCTGTTAAAAAAGGACTGTCAAGCGGCGCCTTAAGCACCGCGGAGAGATTCAAAGAAAAACTTAAAAGAGTTCCTGAGTTTTCAGAGATTAAGGGGCCCTTCAGTTTAAAGATACTGGTGCTAGAGCAAGCAAAAACAACGAACTAAAAACAAACAGAAAGTTCAAAGGAGGAAGATGATGGAAACAACATCAATGGATTCGTCTAACCAAAAATTGGAGAAAACGAAGCCATTAAAACAAAAATCGGCCATGAAAAAGCTTGATCCGGCTGCTGCCAAACTCTTGGCGCAGCTAAAGGAAAAGGCGAATAAGAAAGATTTTGGAAGAAAGGTTCTTGAAAAGGAGATTCTAAGTCTAGCAGTTCGGCTTGTGACAGAAGATCACCTGCGGGAGCTTCAAGCCCAAACTTATTCAGAAAGGGACCGGCTTTCAATGGCGCATGAAGAATATCAGAAAACCAATGGCAAGATTTCGCTCGATCAGTTTATCGGCAAGCTTTTAAAGGGCGAAATTCTTGGCAAAAAATAAACGAATGCCTCCTAACTGGCTCTGCATCTTTGAATCACGAGGCGCGTAATTACAAAACGAGTTCAATCCAAGGTTGAACCCGAGGAGGAAAAGATGATAAATTTAGAAAATACAGCTTTGGTAGAGCATGAAATCCAGATGGATCTTGCCGAATCAAAGATACGTTCTTTGAAAATTAAAAGATGGTTAAAAACAGATGAAGTAGCTTTGTATTTGGGTTCGACTCGCGAAGCGGTAAAAAAGCTTTACCAACGAGGAAGACTTTCAGCGAATAAATTTTGCGGAAGACTTTACTTCGATCGCGAGCAGCTTGATCTACTTATTGAAAACTCCGCGACCGGCTTTATGCCAGTCATGTCTCGACAAAGAATTGAAATTCCAAAACCGAGAAGGAGATAAAAATGGGAATAAGAGAAGTTAACGATAACAATACAAAGTATTACGAAGTCATAGTAAGTCAGCGTAGTAAAATCAATCCACGCTTTCGAGTTCAAAAACGAAAGCGACGAGTCGAGACTTTAAAAGAAGCTCAAAATGTTGAGAAAGATCTGATTCGTGAATGTGCGGCAGAAATTGCCAAGCTTGAGGGATCTGGTCTTCCTTGGCCTGATCTTTTAGAAAAGTATGAGTTGGTTCATAGATCCGGCTCACCACTGGTTAAGAAGATTCAGCTTTCAACAATTTGGGACAATATCGCCACACTTAGACGCTTTACCAGTTCCTGGGACAATAAGTTCTGCAACGAAATCAATGCTGGTGATGTGAGACGTCTTCTTCAAGAGATGCTCGATCAAGGATATTCCAAAAGTCGTTTAAAGGCCGTGAGGTCATCAATCAACACGATTTTTAAATGGGGTATCGAAGATGGAGCCATTATCGGAATTCGTAACAGTCCAGCGATTGATATTCAGTTGGGCCGTGTTCAAGATGAAAAGCCGCCACAAGTTTTGTCCTTGGTTGAAATCCAAAAACTTTTGGATGAGGCCCGATCGATGGAACATGAATGGTATCCAATTTGGTTCATGGCTTTAAATACGGGAATGCGATCCGGTGAACTTTATGCCCTTGAGTGGAACGACATCGACTTTGAGACAAAGATGATTACTTGTGCAAAGTCCTACAATGGTCGAATGAAGATCATTAAGTCCACCAAGGCTGGGTACTGGCGAAAGATTCCGATGAACCAAGAGGTCGAAGCTCTGCTTGTTGATTTGAGGGCCAGGAAAGCCCCCGATGAAAAGCATGTGCTGCCAAGAATTGGAATGTGGAGACGCGGCGAAGCTGCCAAAGTTTTACGGGAATACTGTGAAGCGATTGGGATCAGCTCGATCAATTTCCACGCATTACGAGCTTGCTTTGCAACGCATCTTTTGAACGCTGGGGTCTCAAGCCCTGTAGTGAAAAAGATCTGTGGATGGACGGATGAGAAGGTCATGACGAGATATATCCGATTGGCTGGTATCGATGTTCGAGGAGCAACCGAGGGATTGGGATTTGTACGTCCAGAAATCCCAGCCGAGAAGAAAGTGGCCAGCATGGTCGATTTCAGAATGGCTAAAAAATACGTACCGAATCGGAGCTAAGCATGGCGAATTCATTAGGGAATGTTTTCATTGACAAAGGTGTGCCCCATAGGGCACAATGTGTTTTATGAACGTCAAGACTCGCATCATTGAATACTTCACCAGCTCTTCGGGAAAACAACCCGCTAGGGATTGGTTGAATGGAATCAAAGATAAGGTTACGCAAGCGATTATCTATAAACGGATCAGACAGGCAGGTCTTGGCAATTTTGGTAAAACCCGAAGCGTCGGAAGTGGCGTCCATGAACTTAAAATTGATTATGGACCGGGCTACCGAGTTTATTACGGCATCCACCAAGATGAAATTATTCTGCTGCTGATGGGCGGAAGTAAGCGCACACAGCAATCGGATATAGAAAAGGCTCAAGCGAACTGGAAGCATTGGCAGGAGGAACACAGTGAAGACTAAAGGATTGAAGTTTGAAGATGATCTGATGCTGAAACTCAGGGACCCTGAATTTGCATCGGCCTATATCACTTCGGCTATTATTGAAAACGACTTGGACTTTTTGCCTATCGCATTGGGCGATGTTGCAAAGGCTCACGGTCTTTCAAAGTTGGCTGAAAATACAGGGATCAATCGTCGCACGCTTTACAAAGTTTTTGATAAAGAAGGCAATCCAAGTTTTGAGTTAGTAAGTCAGATTATGAATGGCTTGGGGCTTGAGCTTGAGATTAAACCTAAAAAACAAAAACGAAAGAAAGTGTCCTAAGCAATTTTTGAAAGTCTTGGACAATCAAAGAAAGCTGCAAAAGTAGAACTAATAATAAGAGACTCGGTTGATTTTAATGAGCTATGGATTACTAAAAAACTTGTTTTTGCCATTTTTTGAAGCCACTTTGGGCGCTAAGGTGTTGAATTCACTTAATACACCGACCAGCACCCCAAATTTCCTTTCCTACTATAAAGCCTCAGGCAATCACTCAAAAGCTAATAATTATACGAAAAATGACGAAGTCTTAGACAACTTCGTATCATCTTAAAAATCGGTAATACAAAAATTTTAACTCGCGATGTCTCCAGTTATTCTACTTTAAGAACTCAAAAAGGGAGAGCAAATGAAGAAGTTAATTTTACTCACTCCGAGCATCTTTCTTGCTGCTTGTTTTGGACAGAATGATTCTGCGCTCACATCGCAAAGCCAAGCCCCTGCTCAACAACAGCAGGTCTCCAGTAAAACAGCACCAAACTTGTCAGTGCTGGTTGCAGAGCAAAGACACGAGGATGTTCAAAAGATCATCGTCAACGTCAAACACATTGAAGTTCATTTTGCTAAAAAAGACAAAAACGTCAGATATCTCTTGGGAACACAACTGGGCTCCATCGATCTCTTCTCTCTTGCGCAAGGTATGGAGCTGGAATTAGCACAGTTCAATTTGCCAGCTGGTGCATCCATCAAACACATTCGTATGATCCTCAACGAATCGGGTCACTGGCTTGAATTAAAAGATGGATCTACCTGTGAACTCCAGACACCAAGTGCTCAGCAATCAGGACTCAAAATAAACAATCTCAGCCCTCACCAACTTGCCGCCGGCAAAAACTATGCACTGAACCTAGCTTTAGATACAAAGAATATTGTTTTTACAGGCAATGGCGGATGCCTTTTGAAGCCCGTTTTAAAAATGGGTGGCCTACTTGCTATCAATGATGACAGCACAATCGATCCCATCCTGTTTCCACCCGAAGACGGCTCAAATAGTGATGATCCAAATAATCCACCTGATGACAACTCTTCAGATTCGCCCTCGGATCCTTTTCCTGAGGAAGAAGGCTCAGAAAATGATAATGATTCTGAGTCTGACGATGAGACCATCGGTGATGATGAGTGGGATTACACCCCTATAATTGATGGTGTCCCAACAATCATTCCTTGATGGAGTTCGTAAACTCTTACCCCAGAGAGAGCCTCAGTTAATTTTTTTATATAACTGGGGCTCTACTGCATAACACTAAAATGTTGGCGGCAGTACCTTCAAAAACTTCTCGAAAATTTCACTGGGCTGCCAAAATGCCTCAAGCCTGCCATATCTCACCTGAGACAAATTATCCCAAAAAGGCTGCAATTTGGCTTATTTCATTACAAATTATAAACTATTATATCTTTCGCTGGCTTCAAATTGACGCTTGTTTAGTGCAAGAGTAGGCTTTTCAACAGGTAAAAGTGCACCCCCTTAGATGGGTTCATTTGAAAAGGAGATACCATGAAAAACTACGCCGTCATTTTATCAATCGCAACCCTTGCTCTTGCTGCTTGCAGCTCAACACCCGAAAAAGAACAAGTCACACTTGAGCAAAACATTAAAGCAGAAGAACCGGTTGCAACTCCTCAACAAATGTTAGAGAGAGCTGCCACATCATTTTCTAGCATTGAAGGCTTGAGCAAAGAAGATCAAGGTAAGCTTGCAGAAATTTACACTCGTACTTATATGGATTCTATGAGCATACGTAAGGACATCGGCCAAAGTAAATCATTACTTTTCAAAACTCTTGCAAAAAAAGACCATAAAGATTCTGACATCAAAAAACTTAAAGCTCGAATCGTTGAACTTGATCAAAAAAGACTTAACATCATGTTCAAAGCCCTTGATGATGTGCAAAAAATCGTAGGTAAAAACACACCAGCATCTGAAAAAATTTACGAACATCTTGAGCGTTACGAATACCCAATGGCTCGCGAACAGCAGCTTTAATATAGCCCCTAACCCTGCAAAACTCAGCTCCTTAATAGAAGCTGAGTTTTTTATTAGCCCCAAGTGTCCAAATTATTGACAGGTATTTTTTGTAATTCCTGTAAGACATTCACTCTACAGATTACATTTTTCGAATGTTCATTGATCCCTCCAAAATTAGGTTATAACCGACCCACCAAAAAATAATTGGAGGAAATCTAATGAAAAATGCCCTCAGGTCTACCCTTGCTGTGGTTACTATTTCCCTCGTTTCTCATGTTGCTTTTGCAAAAAGCAATGACACTACCTGCAGCACCTTACAAAAATCACTACAACAAATTAATTCGCAAGTGTTTGCTGAAATTGAAAAGCTTCGCCAAGCTGAAGGAATTTCTGCCGTCACTTACACTGTCTTTAATGACAGTTGCTTTTTAACCATCGGCGAATCTGGAGCCCCCTCATTCAACGAAAAAAATGTCTATCCCTTAAGTGCAGAAAATAGCATTTTTAGATTAAACTCAGTTTCAAAAGTCTTTGTGACCATGGCAATGTCTCAACTCATTGAAAAAGGCATTATCCATCCAGACAGCAGCCTATTAGATCTCCATCGCGCTAAATTTGTTAACTTCATCACGTCCAAACTACCTCTTCAGATACAAAAGAAATGGGCAAAAATTAAAGTGCGTCACCTTATGAATCATCAGGCTGGAATTTCTAAAGATATTCCGGGTTCCCTTGTATTCTATAATACCGAGTCTTTAGCTAATAATAGTTACCCCACTTTGGAAGCGCTCTATTTTGGACTCCCCTATGTAGAGTTTTTATTTGAACCTGGTAAGCTCTCCACTAGTGTTAAATACTCAAACTTAGCAATGAATCTTCTCGGACGCATCGTTGAGGACTACAACCCAGAGGGCTTAACTTACGAAGAGTACGTAGCTAAAAATATTTTGCGCCCCTTGGGCATGAACAAAACCTTTATGAACATTCCAAGTCGCGTGGAACCCCTTATGGTACGGGGTTATGGCGCTAAACTTACTGATGGCCAACGCACTCCGATTCCAAAGGCATTATTTGCTGGTAGCTATGAAGGCTCTATTGGTTTAGCCTCTACTGCTACAGATCTAGCAAAAATGGGCGCAGAACTCTTAAGAATTACTAATAACCGCGGGACGCTCCTAAAGAACAAAGCTGTAGTTGATTATTACATGATGCCAACAACTCTTGTTGGTCAGAATTTTGTTTTTGCCCACGGCCCAGCTTGGCAAGTTATTGCCGGTGAGACCTTTGCGGATACAGTTTGGTTTGGTCATTCTGGTTCTGGTAGTGGCGAACGCTCAGTTCTTTTAGTCTCTCCTGAACGCAATGTGGGCGTCACTGTACTCATGAGCGCAACAGATGCACCACGTGATAAGTTTGTAAAAATCTTATCTGATGCCTACAAAAATCTAAAATACTCACCAAGTAAAGAGGTAGTAGAATTGCATCAACATGTCCGCCAAGTCTTAGAGCAAACTCCTACTATTGCTGTCAACACTCCACCAAGCAAAACTCCCCAGCAGGAGCTTGAAAAGTTTGTCGGTGACTATTTTACTGATGTGATTGGGGTACAAAAAATATCTCTGAGCGATGATGGACATTTGGTGTTTTACGGTCAAAAGCTGCAAGTCGTAGATGCTAAGCGAGGGCTCTTCCGCTTTCCTGAAATGCCAGGGTTAGGTGGACTGTTGTTTAACCGTGAACCTATTATTTTTAAAATGAATGAACAAGGCCAAGTGCAATCAGCAACTGTAGCCAATGTTAAAATTTATACGAAAATTAAATAACACTCAATAATCACAAGCATCTACTAGAGGCTTTGCAGATAAACATTTTTGCAAAGCCTCTTGTTTATTAAGGCGATAACTATCAGACCACTCACCATTTGCATTGCAGCGAACACGCTCACACCAGACTGTTTCTTTTTCTAACTGACACTTTTGGCTCTTAGATTTCATCCCCTGGCATACCCAAGCACATTGATTCAATTTGCCGTAAGGCTTTTGACATATAAAACCATCAGCCAATATTCTCTGCGCTTGTTCTTGAGCTTGTTTTCTCTTGAACTCGGCCATTCTTTTTAGTTTTTGTTTTTCTAACTCTTGCGCTTTGAGTTCACTATTATCCACTTTCGTAACGACACCCAACTTACCTTTGGGGATTTTTATACCTTTTAATAAAACATCATAGGCAATTTTGCCATCATCCAACACGCCTTGAAAACTCACCATCTGCCCACGTGTTAGATTGACTGACTCCTCCGCATTGAGTGCTGAAAAGTTAAGCTCACCTTCAAAGACTTTAACAAACGCCTGGGCCTTATTAGGATAAAGTGAAAACTCAAACTCTCCTCGAGGTACGATAAATTGATAAAGATCTGAGCTCAGGGCAATGGGATACTTAAACTCCTCAGAACCCGAAGTGACCCATCTGACTCTTCCCTTCTTAAGCACTAGCAAAGGGACCTGCTGAGAGTCCCATCCAATAGAGGGCATTAAAAGTTCCGATTCTGGTAAAATAACTATTTTTCGATCTGCATCTAAAACAACTTCCGCAGTGGATTTCGCAGCCGTAAAGATTTGTGCTCGTTCCAAAAGTTGCGTCGTTTTCTGTAGTTTGTTGCGATTTCCATCAATCCCAATAATCTCAACAGATCCCGCAAATGACTCAACATAAGGATAACGAGTTGCGGCATTCGCAAAACTTGTGTTACCTAAAAAACTGCAAAAAATAAGTGCACTCAAATGTAACAACTTAGCCATTTTATGACTCACAAAACCTTCCCTTTTAGAATCTTTATTATGAGCATAACACTCCCATAGGATCTAGGGAGAGAAAATTCACCGACACACCACCAGGAACTATCAAAAAGACTATTAAAATTAACTTGATAGAGGACTTGTCAAACCAAAGTCTTGAAGTTAACCTTTTAATCTCGAGGTATAAACCATGAATTTATTTAAGAAATCTTTGCTTCTCATGTCTCTAATTTCCAGCACAGCGTCGGCTTACCTTGACATCAATGAGTCCGGAGAGCTGATCAATGAGGGAGCACAACGCATCGGTTTTAGTCCACAGTTTTTGTTTGGCAACGGCGAGGGCACGAATGCCTCTTTGTTTTTTGAAAGTGGAACTTCCGAATCAACTTCAACTCGCATCGTTCTCGAAGGTGGAGATGTTAACTTTAATGCCTTTGCATCACTTAAATATATCCCCTTTCCAGATGTAGACCAGCAACCTGCTCTCGGAGTTAGAGCGGGTTTAGGATTTGCACGCGCTGGAGACATGAATAATCTGTACTTCCAAATCGCGCCACTAGCTTCAAAAATGGTTGACGTTGAATTTGGTGTTTTGACTCCCTACATTTCTTTGCCCATCGAGTTTAACTCTACTAAAGAAGAAAACTTTATGAGCAACCGCTTTGTTTTCGGTACAGAATTTACATCTCCCGAAACTCCGCAGTTTAAATTTGGCTCTGAGATTGGGTTAGAGCTCAACAAATCTTTCTCATACATTAGTTTATTTATTACTTTTGATATTGAGCGCACCATTCCTTTTAACTAGAGGCTTTATGTTTTCGAGTTGGTTTAAAACTGATAAATCTGCTGCTGACTTATATATCGATTTAGGAACTGCCAACACAGTGATCTCTGGTCGCGACAAAGGCATTCTCCTCAACCAACCAAGTCTCGTCGCCTTTCAACAGACAAGCCCTGGACGCAGACGTATCATTGCAGTGGGCACTGATGCTAAAGAAAAACTGTCTAAAAATCCTGGTAATATTTTTGCAACTAAACCTGTACGTGATGGAGTGATCGCAGACTTTGAAGCTACCGAAGTGATGTTAGAAAGTTTTTTATCAGAACCAGCGGTGAAATCTGCCTACAGTCGACCGAAGGTTGTTGTTTCACTTCCATATGGTGTCACAGAAGTTGAAAAAAAAGCCGTCATTGACTCCTGCAAAAGAGCGGGCGCCAAAGAGGTCTTTCTCATCGACGAACCGATGGCTGCAGCAATTGGTTCAGGCATGAACGTAAAAGGCCCCCGTGGAAATATGATTATTGATATTGGCGGAGGCACAACAGAAGTTGCTGTTATTGCACTGGCCGATATCGTGTATTGCCAAGCTGTTCGCGTGGGTGGACACAAACTTGACGACGATATTATCACCTTCATGAAGAGACAAAAGAAACTTGTCATCAACGAAATCACAGCAGAAAAACTAAAAATCGAACTTGGCACAGCCGTCCCGAAAAAAGATATTCGCACTATTACGATCCAGGGACGTGATTACGATACTGGCCTTACTCGCAGCATTGAAGTCTCCTCTGAAGATATTGGAACTGCAATTAATGATGCCATCATGGAGATTATCAACGCGATTCATTTGGCTCTCGAATACAC
Organism: Bdellovibrionia bacterium; assembly: GCA_046570065.1. Taxonomy (GTDB): domain Bacteria; phylum Bdellovibrionota; class Bdellovibrionia; order Bdellovibrionales; family Bdellovibrionaceae; genus JBKHVM01. The sequence goes on along the minus strand of JBKHVM010000031.1, from coordinate 7,727 downwards.
TCCACCAGAGTTGGTTTCAGATATCATTGAATCTGGAATAGTTCTCGCTGGCGGCGGAGCCTTAATTAGAGACTTAGATTTGCGCATTCAAAACGAAGTGCGCCTCCCAGTTCGTGTAGCTCCAAACCCTCTGCTTGCACTTGCCTTGGGTGGCGAAAAAGTTTTACATGACCCAGAACTCTTAGATAAAATTCAACTTGAGATCTGATCACTGATCAGCAAGTGACGCAATTCTTTTGCGACAACTCCTAGAGAAATCTCTTGGTCATCAACTTTGCTTACAGGTAAAATATCTAAAGTCGTTCCCACCATCATAACTTCTTTTGCCATCTTAACTTCATCCCACGTAAAAGGACGCTCTTTGATGCCGCGAACTAATTGTTTAGTGACGAGACTCTGCGCCAACTCCAAGGCCCTTGTCATAGTTGTACCTTTGAGTATTCGCTGAAAGGTCGGGCGACAGAGATAACCCTCACTATCTAAAATAATAATGTTTTCGGTGGAAGATTCGGTCACAAAACCTTGACCATCAACTCCAATCATAAAATCACAGCCTGCATCTACCGCTTCCTTTTTCATCATAACATTGGGTAAATAATTGCAGGTCTTCACTTGCGCCAACCACTCTTCTTTTGGGGGAGTGGCCGACTTAGCAATGCGCACTCCTTTGACGTACTTGCTTTCAGGCAAAGGATTAAATGCAGTGATGACCACATAGAGCTGCGCCCCAATAGAATCATAGGGGTTTGTAGAAAAGGCTCCAGGTCCTCTAGATAGAAAAATTCGCAACATGGCTTCTGCTTTAGCAGTCTTTTGAATCATCTGCTCGCAAATCTCTTGAATCGACTCTACCGAAAAAGCATGTTGCAACTGAATCTTCTGTGCAGAACTCATCAGGCGCTGAAGGTGAGCGCCCACGAGCCACATTTTTGAATTTTTAACTTTTATGGCCTCAAAGACGCCGTCTCCCCGATGAACCAAATGATCGTCCACCGGGACGACCATTAAAGAAGGATCCTCTATAAAGCCCCCCAACCAAGAGTTGTACATCAGTAAGTACTGCTTCCAATGAGGGTTCTTATTTTCACTTAATCGCGCTAGGATATCTTGTGCTGAAAGAATATTCATAGGCCTATTGTAACCAAGTTCAGTCCTCAAAGGCATCCTCATCCCTTGCAATTCATATAATTTTGGACCGATCTTTGAGTATTACAAATTGCAGGAGCTAGCTAAGAGTCGTGGCAATGTTCTTTTTTTAAAAATCCTTGTGACGCGCAATCTCGACCTAATGCAAAGCGAGGTTCTTTAGGGTATAGTCAAAAACTTGCAATCCCCAAGTGATTGCCGCTCAGAAAGTAGGACCCATGCAGAGAAGAATTTTAGTCACTTGCGCCCTCCCCTATGCTAATGGTTACATCCATTTAGGACACCTCGTGGAGTACCTCCAAGCAGATTTTTGGACAAGGTTTCATCGCATGCGTGGACACGAAAGTTTATATATTTGCGCCGATGATACCCATGGCACTCCAATCATGGTTAAAGCTCGAGAATTGGGAATCACTCCGCAACACCTTATCGAACAATCTGCTAAAGAGCACTTGCAAGATTTTACTGATTTTCAAATTCAGTTCTCTCATTATGGCTCAACCAACTCTGAAGAAAACAAAGCTCTTTGTGAACTTTTCTATGAGAAGATGAAAGCAAAAGGTCATGTAACTACAAAAACTATTGAACAACTTTACTGCGATCATGATAAGATGTTCTTACCAGATCGCTTCGTCAAAGGAACTTGCCCTAAATGTGGAGCCAAGGAGCAGTATGGCGACTCCTGTGATGTTTGTGGGGCTACTTACTCTCCTAATGAGCTAAAAGAAACACACTGTTCTATCTGTGGTAGTAAACCTAGTTTAAAACCAAGCGAGCATATCTTTTTTAAACTCAATGACTTTAAAGAGTATTTACGACAATGGCTTCCTGAGCATACCAGCCCCGAAGTCGCTAAAAAAATGCTGGAGTGGTTTGAAGAAGATCTTCGCCCTTGGGATATTAGCCGTGATGAACCTTATTTTGGTTTTGCAATTCCGGGTACTGACAATAAAAAGTTTTTCTATGTCTGGGTCGATGCTCCCATGGGCTATGTTTCGACCACTCAGCAGTGGTGTCAGAAAAATAATAAAGACTTTGCTCACTACTGGAATTCTCCTGAAACAGAGATTTATCATATCATCGGTAAAGACATTACTTACTTCCACACTCTTTTTTGGCCAGCCCTCTTAAAAGCAGCAGACTTTAAGTCACCAAATAAAGTACTGGTACATGGCCACCTCATGGTAAATGGCGAAAAGATGTCTAAATCTAAGGGCACTTTTATTGCTGCGAGAACCTATCTCAACCACTTAAACCCTGAATATCTAAGATACTACTATGCCACCAAGTTAAACAACTCAGTGGATGATATTGATCTTAGTCTTGAGGATTTTATCAACCGTGTGAATTCTGACCTCGTTGGAAAAATCACCAACTTAGCTTCCCGTGGCGCACAAATGTTGAAGAAAAAGCTCAATGCTAAAATGAGCACTCCTGATGCTGATGGACTAAAGGTTCTTGAACATGCCCGAGCGAAAGCTACTGTCATTGCTGAGCACTTTGAAAATAGAGACTTTTCTAAGGCTGCGACTGAGATTCGCAGTATTGCCGACGAAGCCAATCGTTTTTTTGATGAGAAGGCTCCCTGGAAAACAGTCGAGAGTGATCCACAAGGCACTATTGCAGTTCTAACTTCAACCCTCAATATTTTTAGAATTTTGGCTATTTATTTGAAGCCATTTTTACCTCAGTACAGTGCAAAAGTAGCACAGCTCCTTAACGAAAGTGATTATCAGTGGGATGATATTTTTAAAACTCTCACAAATCACGAAATTCAAGATTACTCTCACCTCATGACTCGCATTGAATCTGAAAAAGTCCAAGCCATGGTCGAAGAGTCGCGAAAATTAAACGAAGTTATTGCTGCAACCAAAAAAACAGCAGCTCCGGTTGCATCTCAAAAAAAGGAATCTGGCGCTGAAACAGGCCTCATTACTTTTGATGACTTTATGAAAGTAGATCTTCGCGTAGCTGAAGTCATTGAGGCGGAGGAAATCAAAGAAGCCGATAAACTTTTAAGATTAAAAGTGAATATTGGCGAAGGCCAAACTCGACAAATCATCGCTGGTATCAAAGCAGCCTACAGTCCTGACAAACTCATTGGCAGAAAAGTTTTAGTTTGCGTCAATCTTGAGCCACGCAAAATGAAATTTGGCATGAGTGAAGGCATGGTCTTAGCCGCTGGTGCTGGTGGTTCTGAACTGTTTGTTCTTAGCCCAGATGCTGGGGCACCAGTTGGCAGTCGCGTGAAGTAATCATGAAACCTGAGGCAAAGAAGACTTTAGAGGACATTCTCAAAAAATTAATGGAGCTTGAGAGTTACTTAAGTGTCGCGCAAAATCCTCAGGAATTTTTTGCTAAACGCTCTGAACTGCCTCGCCTAACAAACAACTCCGGAACCAATAGTTCTTCTTACGACCAACAACCTCAAGTGTCACTTGAGGTTGTTAATAAAAGCATTGAAAATCTCCGCTTAAACTTTACTGAACTCAAAGACTCATTGGAGCCAGAACTGCAAAAGCTAAGTTCTCTGCAGAGAGTTCTACGACCAGAGATGACTCATCGAGAACTTCTTAATTTACTAGTTCCCATCGAAAGAATGCTCCATAAAAACTTAACTGATGTTGAAATTCTAACAGATGATAAAACTACAAACACCGAAGCGAAAGACAAGCTGCCTTTAGTTTTTGTTTTAGATCATTTACGCTCTTCTTTTAATGTGGGTTCTATTTTTAGAACAGCTGAATGCTTGCAACTCTCTCATATTTATTGCTGTGGCTATACAGCCACTCCAGAAAATATTAAAACCAAACAAACAGCCATGGGCACTGAAAAATGGATCTCATGGACCCACTTTGACAAGACCGAAGACTGCCTACAAATGTTGCGCTCTCGAGGCTATCGAATCATTGCCCTAGAAACTGTACGTGATGCAAAAAGTTGGGATGAACCTTACGAACATCAGCCCACGGCCATTGTTCTTGGAAACGAAAGATTTGGCATCAGCAATGAAGTGCTCCAGCTCTGCGAGGAGTATCGTAATTTACCTGTACGGGGAATCAAGAACTCTTTAAATGTGGCCAATGTTGCGAGCATTGTAGCTTATGAATGGTACCGACAATGGAAGTAAAACCCATAGGCTATTTTCACTCACCACAGAAACACAGTTATGAGGCTGGGAGACAGCCCGACGCCAACTCTCTTGGGGGATACATTCAACTCCTCCCTGGCCATAACTTTGAACAAGCCCTTGAGGAGCTCGAAAAGTTTTCGCATATTTGGGTTTTATTTCAATTTCACCACAACGAACAATGGAAACCCAAAGTGATGCCCCCAAGAGGAAGCGCCCATAAAGTCGGTGTCTTTGCCACTCGAGCCCCCTATCGACCTAATCCTGTGGGCATGAGTGCCGTAAAGTTAGTGTCCATCCAAGGACTTAAAATTTTTATCAGCGCCGCCGATCTTCTAGATGGAACTCCTGTGATCGATATCAAACCTTATGTTCCAGAAGTGGATATTATTACTGACGCCACCATGGGCTGGATTCAAGATCAAAAATATTCCCTGACCTTCTCAGCAGAAGTGGAAACTCAGATAGAGTTTTTGGAGCATTTAGGTGTGAGCAATTTAAAAAATTTTATAATTCACCAACTCGAATTCCAACCTTTTGCAGCTCACAAAAAGCGTCTTCGCAATCTTGGCCCCAATTTATGGGAATTGGCCTATCGAACGTGGCGAGTGCATTTTATGGCAGAGAATGAAACTTTACTCATTCAATCGCTCTCCAGCGGCTACACTCCCGAAGAGCTCAAATCTACAGAAGATCCCTACAACGACAAAGCTCAACACTTAGCTTTCTTAAAACACTTCAACCTGAACTAAATCATACGACTGCTGCCCCAAAGTGTGACACTTTAAAACGAAATAAAAAAAGGCTGAGTTTAAACTCAGCCTTTTTTGCAGGATTGACTTTATCAAATAAGATTACAGACGACCGTGGTATTCTTGCTCTGAGAAATCATCCACAAGAATTGCATCGTATCTAACTGCCTCTGCTTCTTTAAGAAGATTGTATTCTTCTTGAGTGATAACAGACTTAGCCAGTGCTTCTTCGATCGCAGCAAGGCCTTTCTTCTTAGGCATTTTGCCATCGCGAATAGCTTTACGGATCTTTTTCTCAAGGGCATCAGCTTTATGAGAAATCTCAAAAGCATACTCAAGACGAGCCAGCTGTTGCTCACGATCTTTTGGCATGTAAATACCGTCAGTCAGACGATTGCGAATACCATCTAACTTTAACATTGAAGAAGCAATAGCATGCGACCAACCATCAGAAGCTTGAGAACCGATAGAGTTGATACGCGACCAAGCTCCCAACCAACCTTTAAAGAACCAACGCACACCAGGGATTTTGAGGTTATCAAAGATACCATCAAAAGAAGCCTGAATCTGTGACATTGAATACTTTAAATTGTAGTGCACAAAAGGTAGATCTTCTTCACGACGACCTTCTGCTTCGAAACGACGGAGGATACAAGTTGCGATATACATGTGAGCAAGGATGTCGGCAAAACGACCTGTGATCTTTTGTTTTGCTTTTAATGTTCCACCCAATACACCCATTGCAATATCAGCTAACAAAGCAAATGTTGCAGATGTCCACTGCAAGCGGCGATAGTAAACTGCCGTTGACCCCGCGCCCGCTGGTGCCGAAGCCAAGTAACCTCTCGAAAGTGACAACAATACTGAGCGGCACAAGTTGCGAACGATGTGACCAATGTGACCCCAGAATGCACGGTCAAATCCTTTTAAGTCATTCGCCTCAACAGCACGCACTTCTTCATAAGCAAAAGGATGAGAACGGAGCGCACCCTGACCGAATATAATCAATGTACGAGTCATGATATTCGCACCTTCAACCGTGATACCGATTGGAGTTGCGATATAGATTTCACCAAGAAGATTACGCTTACCAAGAGAGATACCTGCTCCACCCATGATATCCATGGCATCGTTGATGCCCTTACGACCCATCTCTGTAGAGTAGTACTTTTGCATGGCTGTGATAACTGGTGGCTTGATTCCCTGATCAAGAGCTCCCAATGTAAAGATACGCATAGCTTCGAGAGCATAAGTGGCTGCTCCTAAGCGCGCCATTGGTTCCTCAACACCTTCAAAAACACCTACTGGCATACCAAATTGTTTACGTACTTGTGCATGCGCAGAAACAACTCTTGTCGCAAGCTTCGCTCCACCTGTTGATTGCGCGGGCAAGCTGATACCACGACCTGCAGCCAAACAATCCATCAACATGCTCCAACCCTTACCGCATCCATCAACACCGCCGACAACAGCATCGATAGAAACAACAACGTCTTTACCTTGAGTTGGACAGTTGTAGAAAGCAACCGTTAAAGGATCGTGACGACGACCGATAACCACACCATGAGTGCTTGCTGGGATCAACGCTGCGGTGATACCAACATCTTCGCCTTTTCCGAGAAGATTTTCGGGGTCACGCAAACGGAAAGCCAAACCAATGACTGTAGAAATAGCTGCAAGAGTGATCCAGCGCTTGTTCCAATTTAAACGGATGTAGAGTTTGCCGTCTTCACCTTTAAACAATGTACCGTGTGAAGTGATAGAGCCAGCATCAGAACCTGCAGTAGGCTCTGTTAAACCAAAACATGGAATCTCGCGACCATCTGCAAGACGAGGTAAGAGATAGTTTTTCTGAGCATCTGTTCCGTAATGGACCAAAAGTTCTGCTGGGCCAAGAGAGTTTGGAACCATCACTGTGATGGCTACTGGCAATGAGCGAGAAGAGATTTTCATGATCACTTCAGAGTGCGCTAGAGCTGAAAAACCGAGTCCACCGTATTCTTTAGGAATGATCATCCCCAAGAACTTTTCTTTTTTGATGAATTCCATCACGTGCGGAGGAATCTCTCTATTCTTTTGGATGTACCAAGGATCGATCATGCGGCACAGTTCTTCAACTGGGCCATCCATGAAAGCTTTTTCCTCAGGAGTTAGATGAGGATAAGGTTCTTTCATGATTTTTTCGAAATCAGGTTTACCAGAGAAAAGATCCTTCTCGATCCAAACCACACCTGCATCAAGGGCTGCACGCTCAGTATCAGAGATCACTGGCATTAATTTGAGTGCTTTCATCGCTGACATCACGCCAGAAGAAACCAACATGGCACGAATCGGCGGGATGTTAAAGATAAGCGCTAGTAGGACAAAGACTCCTAGCAACCAAGAGGGAGCGCCGAATCCGATAAGGATCGCTCCAAGAGCCACCGTCCATATGATGAGGGGGCTGCTAAAAAAACCTAAAAACAGCAAGAAAAAGATAGAGCCGATAACCCAAGCCCACGTCATCTCCTGCAAGAACAAGCCATAAAAGCTTCCGAAGTAATCCACGTTGTATCTCCTTGTAATGACTACGCCTTTAATTAGAACGCCAATATCAGGAGCTGGCAAGTATCTGTGCTAAATGGCTCTTTTTTATTTTCTGGGTAAATCAATAGGTTCGATTTAAAAACGAAATTATCAACATGAGATTTCTTATTTTG